>CAZRLQ010000266.1:0-3644 GCA_964600725.1 uncultured Desulfobacterales bacterium | reverse complement strand
AATCAATAGGTTATATAAAAATGATTTTTGAATAGCTCAAAAAACTTGAACATCGGGTTATATGGATATCTATAATGAGATGTATTGAGAGGAGGTAGCCTAAGCATCCATATTTGTTTAAGGATGAAGTCGGTTATTCTTTTATAATCATAGTCAGGTATGGTTAATTTATTAAAATGGAGGTAAAAGGATGGCAAAAAAAGAAACCCCTTTGTTAGATCAGCTTGAATCCGGTCCATGGCCGAGTTTTGTATCTGATCTTAAACAAGAGGCAGAAGTAAGAGCAAAGAATGAAAAAGGTATAGAATACCAGATACCGAGTGATGTGGTTGATGATCTTCTGGGGGTGCTTGAACTTTCTTATGAGCATGGAGTGACCCACTGGAAGCATGGTGGAATAGTAGGTGTCTTCGGCTATGGAGGAGGGGTTATTGGAAGATATTGCGATCAGCCTGAGCAGTTTCCGGGCGTTGCTCATTTTCATACCCTTCGTGTTAATCAGCCGTCAGGCCACTTTTATACCACAAAATACTTAAGAGAGCTTTGTGATCTTTGGGATTTCCGGGGAAGCGGCATTACCAACATGCACGGCTCAACCGGAGATATTATTTTTATCGGTACAACAACGCCTCAGCTTGAAGAGATATTTTATGACTTGACTCATAAGCATAATCAGGATCTTGGCGGTTCAGGTTCAAACCTGCGCACCCCGGCCGACTGCATCGGCCAGGCCCGCTGTGAATATGCCTGTTATGATACGCAGTCGATCTGCACAGCTCTAACCTTAGAGTATCAGGATGAGCTCCATCGTCCGGCATTTCCATACAAATTTAAGTTCAAGTTTGACGGATGTCCCAATTGCTGTGTTGCCTCCATCGCAAGGGCGGATATGTCTTTTATCGGCACCTGGCGGGATGAAATACGGATAGACCAGGAAGCGGTTCAGGCTTATATCGGCGGTGAACTTGCGCCCAACGCAGGTGCTCATTCCGGTCGCGACTGGGGACCGTTTGATATTAAAAAAGAGGTATTGGATCTGTGTCCCACAAAATGTATGTGGCTTGAAGATGGAAAGCTGATGATCGACAACAAGGAATGTACACGGTGTATGCATTGCATCAATGTTATGCCGAGAGCCCTTAGAATAGGCAATGACAGAGGCTGTTCCATTCTGGTGGGCGCAAAAGCGCCGATTTTGGATGGTGCGCAGATGGGTTCACTTTTAGTTCCTTTTATCAAAGTTGAAGATCCTTATGACGAAATTAAAGAGGTTATTGAATCTATCTGGGATTGGTGGATGGAAGAAGGGAAAAACCGTGAAAGATTAGGCGAACTGATCAAACGGCAGGGTTTCCAGCGTCTGCTTGAGGAAACCGGACTGAAAGCGATTCCCCAGATGGTTCAGGAACCGAGAACCAATCCGTATATTTTCTGGAAAGAAGATGAAGTCCCAGGCGGATTTACACGGGATATTAATGAATTTAGAAAATTTCATCAAAGATAGGGGGTGAAGATTATGGCTTTTATCTCATCAGGTTACAATCCGGACAAACCGATGGAAGACAGAATAACTGATATCGGTCCAAGAAATTTTGAAGAATTTTATCCTCCGGTAATCAAGGCGAACAAAGGAAAATGGCTTTATCATGAGATCCTTGAACCAGGAGTTCTTGTACATGTCTCAGAAACCGGTGACGAGGTTTACACTGTCAGGGTCGGCGGATGCCGTATCATGACCACAACCCATATCCGTGAAATCTGTGAAATTGCCGAGAAGCATTGCGGCGGACATGTCAGATTTACAACCCGCAACAATATTGAGTTTATGGTGGACAGCAAGGAGAAGGTAGCCCCTTTAAAAGAGGATCTTCTTAGCAGAAAATTTTCCGGGGGAAGTTTGAAATTTCCTGTTGGCGGCACAGGTGCGGGACTTACGAACATCATACATACCCAGGGGTGGATTCACTGCCATACGCCTGCTACCGATGCATCCGGTACTGTAAAAGCTACGATGGATGTTCTTTTTGATGATTTTAAAAGAATGCGGCTTCCTGCTCATCTTCGTATTTCCATGGCCTGCTGTTTGAATATGTGCGGCGCTGTACACTGTTCTGATATTGCAATTTTGGGCTATCACCGTAAACCGCCCATGTTAGATCATGAATACCTGGATAAAATGTGCGAAATTCCTTTGGCGATTGCGGCCTGTCCGACCGCGGCAGTTAAACCGGCCAAGGTGGAACTGGCCGATGGAAGAAAGGTAAACAGTGTTGCGGTAAATCACGACAGATGTATGTTCTGCGGCAATTGCTACACTATGTGTCCTTCAATGCCCCTTGCCGACGATGTTGGTGATGGAATCGTACTTATGGCCGGAGGCAAGGTATCTAACAGGATAAGCGCACCAAAATTCTCCAAGGTAGTTGTTGCATTTATTCCAAATGAGATGCCTCGCTGGCCGACACTGACTGAAACAATTCAGAGAATAGTAGAAGCCTATGCAAAAGATGCCAACAAGTATGAACGTCTTGGAGAATGGGCTGAAAGAATTGGATGGGAAAGATTCTTTGAAAAATGTGAACTGGAATTTACCCATCACCTCATTGATGATTTTAGAGATCCGGCTTATTATACATGGCGCCAGACATCACAATTTAAATTCTAAAATTTAGACGGGCAGGGGAATGCCTAATGTTCCCCTGCATCTATAAAAAAGGACTTAAAAATGGATCAAGCAGAAGCAAACGAAAAAATAGTTGAAGCGCTTAAAAAGAAACAGAAGACAAAATCTAAATTTTATTTTAATGACCTGGCTAAAATATTAGGTGAAAAACCAAGGCCGGCCAAGAAACTTGTAAGTAAGATGATTGAAGACGGCATTCTTGAATACTGGTCAAGCGGCAGTACAACCATGTATGGACTCAAAGGAACCGGTAAGCAGGCCCATGCCGAGACCGAAGAAGATTAAAATCAAAATGTTTTCAATTTTTCTTCAAATTCAAGCTGATGGCAGACGTATTTTCCAGGAGTGACCCCATCTGCGGAAAAGCACCGGCTTTATCTGCAATTCCGTGGCGAAAGGCAGCTCCCACAAACTTGTTCGTTTGATCGTCGAATTTGAAGGTTTAAAATCAATACCATTTACTCTTTATTGTCCAAATGCATTGTTGGCCCTGATGAGTTCAAGCCTGCCTGATTCCTCCTCTGTGTACCGGCATAAAAGAGGCAGTTGCAAAAATTTGTGGAAGATGGATGTCGTTTCCTATTCATGGATATCAGTTAATTAAATCACATCAATCCATGTTCCCGACACAACCATCTTATGAATTTTCATTCAGACCTAAGTTGAGCGATTTTAGGATTTACCGGATATGCAAGGCACCGGCGGTGAACTCTTACTGCGGCACTTTGAGTTGTCGGCAGTGCAGCGGATTCGGTGAATCCAAAAAAGCCCGAAGGATTTCTCAAGTTTTGCTTATACCCGATGTTCAAGTTTTCTGAGCTATTCCAAAATCATCTTTATATAATCTTTATTAGTCTGATGTGTTTGAAAGAGCTTTTTTGTATTCTGATAAATTCAGTAATTTATAAAAAACTTGATCATCGGGTATAAGCTGTTAATACAAGGTTATTCAAACTGACTC
>CAZRLQ010000265.1:0-3650 GCA_964600725.1 uncultured Desulfobacterales bacterium | reverse complement strand
ATGTACCTGTTAAGAGAAAATCTTAAAAAAAAGAAAGGAGGAAAGCCAATTCCTCCCTGCCTGCGGCAGGCAGGTGCCACCTGAAGGAGGCAGTCTCCTTGGCCTGATATGATGAAACCTGAGGTTGAATGTTTCAAGTTTTGCTTAAAAAATTTTCGGCAAATAGACCGGTTATTACTTCCTTTTCTCCGCTGCCCTATCTCATTTTGCCTGCAAATTCATCATTATTTAATGACCGGCTATTTACAAATCTGAAAAATCACCTCTTCCATTAGAAGTTTTGGGTTATGACTGCTGGATTTAAGACGCAGATCCGCCTGTTCAATGATATTAAAAGCATAAAAAAGATCATCTTTGGTAAAATTTTCAGATTTTAACAGCATTTTATAAATCGGATAAGGATTGCCTGGATTTTTAGCGATCAAAACGTCTGAAACCGGTCCGCTCTTTTTTTTTGCCCTCTTGTTTTCCATATCACTGGTACAGGTATTGCCTGAAGTCATTTTATCCCAATTTTCAAGCTGTTTTAAAATAAGTTCGTCATATGACTGGATTGCAGGCAATATACTGGTCTGGAAGTAATTGTAAGAGATCCCCGAGCGCCATAAATTTCCATAGGGACTTTCTGTAAAGTCCTTTATAATAAGAAGTTTTCTAATCTGATTTGTTATTGCGGCAAGAATTTGAAGAGGATAAAACCCGTCTGAAAAGAGAGAATTTAAGAAAAAGATTGAGTTTTCAAGATTTCTATCAGATACAGCATTTGTAAATTCATAAACAGGATCTTTTTTTGAACGCTTTAATACAGATTCAACATCATGGACTGTTATCTCTTCTCTATCACCTATATAGCTTACAAGTTTCTCCAGGTTATCGGAAAATGCAGCAATATCAAATCCAGTCATCTCATATGCGGCTGAAAATGCACCACTGCCCATTCTTTTATTATTTTGGGAAAGGATCTGCCTCATCCTTTCTTTCAATACAGCCGCCTGAGCCATCTGATCGCTTTTTCGGTTTCCTTTTGGAACAAAGCAGTCAATGATAATTCCCTTCTTGTTGATGGCTTTATAAAGACCCCTTTTCTTATCTGCCGTACTTTCAGTTATGATAAGATGGTTGTTTTCAGGAAATCCTTTTTCTACGGTTTTCTGGATTATACCGGCATTATCTTCACCTGATGGTATAACCAGATGACTGTCAATGCAGAAATCTATAAGCTCATCTAACCATTTGCCTTTGATTAATCCATTTAAATCAAATTTTAAATTTTTGCTTCTTTTTTCCTTACTTATATCTTCAAAGGTAAGGCTTAAAATGCCAAGGAGCCGTGTGAGAAGTTTTGCTGCATCTTTTATATTGTCTTTATCTGCGGCCTCTTTTATCTTCTCAAACATACACTTTACGTCTTCTTTTGTATCAAACAATCCTGAATCATAAAAAGCCACTACCTTTATGCCTGATGAAATCGAAAAAGTATTTACACGTTCGATCACCTCATAAACATCAGTATTCGCCCCATACACAGGTTCATAATTAAGGCTTTTAGTCAGATCAGGAATCATTGCGTTTAAAAGAGCTGCGGCCGCTTCTTTATAAAGAACTTCTTCTCCCCAAATAAGGTAAACAGGAGCAAACGGATTTTTTCCATCAGCATAATCAAGACCTGCAAGATAATTTTTCAGCTCTTTAAAGTTGATGACAGGCATTTGGGCATTCTCAACTCAAAAGGAATCAAAAAGTTTTCCGTTTATCGGCTTGTCTGGCGAAAAAGATAATCATAACAAAAGCTATAATCGCCATTGCGCATCCTATTGCCTGGGAAATAGAAAATATTCCAAAGATAATGCCGCCTCTGAAATCACCTCGAAATATCTCGATCAGGGAGCGAGTAATACCGTAGATAAACACATAAAGCCAGAATAACTGTCCATCAACTCTTTTACGGGTCCTGAAAAACCAGAGAATACCGAAAATAATCAGGTTATTTAAAGCCGAATAAAGCTGGGTAGGATGAAGAGGAACGCCAATCGGTTTGGCAAGTGTATTTGGATCTGTAAATGTAACTGCCCAGGGAAGATCGGATGCTTTACCATAGCAGCATCCGGCGGAAAAACAGCCGATTCTGCCGAAAAAATGACCGATGGCAAGAGATGGGGCAAAAATATCTGCGGTTTTCCAGATCGGTATTTTTCTCTTTTTCAAATAAAAAATAGAAACAATCAAAGCAGCGATAAATCCGCCATAAAAAACAAGACCTCCATTCCAGATCTTGAATATCTCAATGGGATTTGAAAAAAAGAAACCCGGATCGGTCATAACATATAGCAGACGTGAACCTATAATAGCCGACAGCAGGATATAAAAGGAAAGATCCATTATCATTTCAGGATTTTCCCCTACTCTTTTTGCTTCTTTTTTAGCTAAAAAAATCCCTGCAAAAAAGCCCAGAGCAATAAAGAAACCATAGGTATAAATATTTATTTTCCCTAATTTCAGCAAAATAGGATACATAAATTTAGCGTTTATCGGCAACAATCAGGGGCAAGCGGGATTTGCAGCAACCAATTTCGATTAACCTGAAAATTTGGTGGCAAGGATGAACATCGAAAAACCGCGCGACCCGCTTGTCCCTTGAATTGCATTGTTATATTCATTTTTTTATTGTTAAATTCATCCATACTAAAATGAAATTTTATTCACATTGGTTTATTGCAAGAATTTATTTTTTCGCTTTGCGTATTTTCAGAATATGTCTTGGTTCAAGCTAAGCCTTACCATATGGATCTTAGGCTGAAAATAAGCCAGAGATATATACCATTTCATTTTTCAGGACACCATCCGATATGAATAGGTAGGCCAGTATCACTCCATGAAACTGATTTATGCTCCTGATAAAATGTTTTTCTCCCGGGAAACCCTCTGTATCCATTATATGTATTTTCATAACTAGTGCCTTGGAATCCTCCACGACCGTTTTTGCCATCGGGTTGATCAATTTCATATACTGCTGTAAAAAGGCTGAAGTCGAACTCGGCCTCGGTGCTTCGTTTACCACTACGACACATCATAATAATTACTTCTATCCCTTCATCATGTAATGCTTCTATATCATTAACGAAATTATTATTAGGCACTTTCTTACAAGTTTCATCATCCCAAGTCATATAAGGAATATTGATAGCAATTGGCGTACTCTCAATTTTTTCCACCTTCCTGACATGTATGATCTTTGGGATTATGTGTTCGTGTTTCCATACTTTAAATCTGAGTACTCCTGTTTTTCTCGATAGTTTCACCTTCCCATTATATGGAATTATTTCATAGCCATTCTTTGTTATTATTTTGTCCACTTGCGCACAAGTTCCAGCCCAATAATACTCAGCTGTTGTTCTGATATCAACGATAGCAACATTTACGAAGTTGCCAGTTACCGGGTCTTCTTGATTTGCGTATGCATCAAATGCCTGTTCAGCCGTTATCGGTATTGCATCATTTGCGTATGCATTTCCTATAACAAACATAGATACCATAAAAATTACTGTAAAAATTCCAATTATCTTTTTCATTTTGTACCTCCTTTGATCTGTTGTTTCAATTAGATTCCGTTTCACAAAAAAATAACATCGTTTTCTATGCTTTGTATTGTA
>CAZRLQ010000264.1:0-3670 GCA_964600725.1 uncultured Desulfobacterales bacterium | reverse complement strand
GGCTGACTGTCAGCTTTTGGATAAAACGGTTCAACATCTTCATTCTCTTCTCAATGCTGAAAGCTAACCGCTAACAGCTAAACGCACAGCTTAAGAGATTTCCGAATTCGTCAGGTAGCATGCCGGATCCGGCGCCCAGATATCATCTGATACCGCTTCGGCTCTTACTCTGAAATTTCCGGCACATATGTCCAGCCAGCGGCAGGCCGCACATCTTCCCTTGACATATCTTTTCTTGTCTTTCAGTTTTTCCATCAAAGGTTCAGATGTGTCCGTCCAGATTTCAGAAAACAATCGATCTTTAACATTGCCGAAGCTGTAGTGACGCCAGAATTGATCTGCATGAACCTCCCCATCCCAACTGATGCATCCAAAGCCTCTGCCGGAATTGTTTCCCTCATTCATTTTAAGAAGTTTCAACACTTCTGCCGCCCGCTCCGGATTTTCTTTAAGCAGTTTCAAATAGAGATAAGGCCCGTCAGCATGATTATCAACGGTTAATACTTCTACAGGTTTTCCCTTTTTATGCAAGCTCTTTGTATGATTAATGATAAGTTCAACTGCAGCTCTTGTTTCATCATGGGTCAGATCATCATTGACAAGAGCCGATCCTCGACCGGAATAAACAAGGTGGTAGAAGCATACCCTTGGAATTCCCATTTTTTCAATAAAATGAAATATTTTCGGTATTTCATCTGCATTGAATCTGTTGATTGTAAAACGGAGTCCTACTTTGATTTCAGCCTTTTGACAGTTTTTTATCCCTTCGACCGTTTTTTTAAAAGCGCCTTTAACTCCCCGGAAACGATCATGAATTTTTTCCATCCCATCAAGGCTTATCCCCACATATGAAAGACCGATATTTTTGAGCATGCGGGCTCTTTTTTCTGTTAAAAGGGTTCCGTTTGTAGATATTACCGCTCGCATTCCCTTCTTTACGGCATAAGCTGCGAGTTCAAAAAGATCCTTACGAACCAGTGGTTCTCCACCTGAAAAGAGGATCACAGGCACACCGAATTGTGCAAGATCATCTAAAAGAGAGATTCCTTCTTCTGTAGAAAGTTCATTGTCAAAGGATATATCTTTAGCCTGGGCATAGCAGTGTATGCATTTCAGATTGCACTGTCTGGTGATATTCCAGACAACCACAGGCCGTTTATCACTGGAAAACTGAAGCAGGTGAGAAGGAAGCTTTGATGACATCCGTCCATAACGCAAGGCATCCGACGGTTCAACGGTTTGACAGTATAGTTTTGATATTCCAATCATTGGTGGCTTTACCTGTAGAAGTTGTAACTTCTCGAAAAGTTAGGGCAACAATGGGAAAAACCCCGTCAGTCCCCCCTTTTTCAAAGGGGAAAGCACATAGGCGCCCGAACTTATTGAAAAGTTACCGGAAGTTGTATCAAATTTTTTAAACCCACGTTCTTTAGACGTGGTCATAAGATAATCAGTTTGCCTGAGTAAATCTCGATGACTAAAGCGCCTGAAGCTGTGGTGTTTCTTTAACTCCATTTTTATCGGATTTTATCATTTTTGAAAAGAATCTTTGCGTTTGAGATGAAGTTCGGCTTTAATCAGATTGTTTAAAAAGGACTCTGGAGATAAAAGGGCTTTTTTTGAAATAAAGAATCGGTTTTTCCCTGTCTTCTGTTGGATTAGCTTAAGACCGTATTCAAAATTCTTTGTCAACTGTTTGTAAAAATCTTCAAATTTAATAGAAGAATTAACAATATGTTCAATAACGAAATCAATGGCATCATCTTCCAGAACTATATTGATACCGTGCTTTTTAAAAAAATATAATTCTACATTTTTAACTTCATCGTAATAAGATTTGATATGTTTCACCACCTTGTCGATATCCATTATATGTTTACAGTAAAAAGCGGCCACAATATCAATTCGTGATTCTGTCAAGTTTAAGCTGTATTTTTCAGAGAGATCTTTTTTATTTAATCTTACATAATTTTTAATAAATTGATTCTCTTCAACCCGCATTTTTTCAAAGACTTTATCCCATATTTTGTTGTTTTCCGGTTTGATAAGTGTTTCAAGCGATCCTTCCGGATCGTTGATTACTGAGAGAGTCACCGGAAATCTTTTTACGCTGGTGGAAGGAAGTCTTTTTTCAAAGGGAAGAAGTGCTGTCTCAACAGCATTGACCAGCCCTCTGGCTCCTGTATTCTCTTCAAAGGCTTGTTGTGCAAAGATCCGAAGCGTATTGTCTTCAAATTTTATGTCAATGCCATAAGCTGCAAAATCAAGCTTTTTCCCGATAATTATCGGGTTATTTGGATTTTTTAAAATATCGAAAAGATCATCTTCCGTTAAACTTTCAAAGATAGCTCTTACCGGAAGACGGCCGACAAATTCGGATTCAAAGCCAAATTTTATTAAATCTTCGGACCTTACATGTTTGAAAATGCCGAATTTTTTTTCCGGTTTTGTGATACTGCCGCCAAAGCCGATGCTCTGTTTGGAAATCCGTTTACTTATAATTTCGGCTAATTCGGTAAAGGCTCCGCTCATAACAAAAAGGATATTTTTTGTGCTGATACTCTTTTTGTTGTGTTTACCTGTTTTGCGGTAACGTTCGATCTCCTGTATCATAGAGATGGGATCATGCATAACTTTCAAATCGACATCAGTTTCCTCAAGAGGTTTGAGCAAAGCACGCTGAACACCTGTCCGTGATATATCGGCTCCTATATGATTTCTACTTGATGCAATCTTGTCAATTTCATCAATATATATTATGCCGTACTGGGCAAGTTCAATGTTGTTGTCAGCTTCCCTGTACAGATCCCGGACAAGATCTTCTACATCTCCTCCGACATAACCTGTCTCGCTGAATTTTGTAGCATCCCCTTTAACAAAAGGAACACCGATCTTTTTGGCGATCAATTTGATCAAATAAGTTTTTCCAACACCTGTAGGGCCTATCACAAGTACATTATTCTTGATGTTTCCGGTTATATCTTTGATATCATCCGGACAGGATTTGATAAATTTTATCCGGTTAAAGTGGGTGCATATTTTAGTGGCTAAAACAGCTTTTGCACTATCCTGTTTTACAATATACCGGTCAAGGTAGGAAACAAGCTCTTCCGGCTTTAAATCAAAATTGATCTCCACCTGCCCGGCTGAAGGTATCTGAACTTTTTCCGATCCTGCTGATTCAGGCATAATAATTGGAGATACAATTTTTACACTGTTTCCAAATCTTTTTGCCAGAAACTCGCTTATCTCTTTTTCTATTTCCTTAGGATTTGGTATTTTTTCACTCATAATATTAAGTTAGTGCTGCCCGGCACCCATAAGTGCTGCGTTTCTAAACGGCAAACAGACTCTGGAAGGACATTTTTGAACATCGAACATTGAACGTAGAATGCCTAAACCGATTTGTTCTGCCGATTTATAAGTTGTCAGAATACCTTATTCAACGTTCGATGCTGGACGTTCAAAAAATTTCAAGCTTTTAGCATTGAGAAGATATAGTGACAAGAGATTCTAAAAACTCAAGGGACAGGATAAAGCCCATCATCTTACACTACAGGTCTCTTAAAATCAGAAAAGACTTTCCTTTATGGTAAACTAATGAAGATGTTGAACCGTTTTATCCAAAAGCTGACTGTCAGCCACTAAAAACTAATGGCTGACAGTCAGC
>CAZRLQ010000263.1:0-3689 GCA_964600725.1 uncultured Desulfobacterales bacterium | reverse complement strand
TTCAACCTGTTTCAGGGACGATTTACCGGAAACACTGCCGGATATAGTATGCTGTACAGCCTGAACCGCTATAATTTGGCCAAAGCCGAGTAGAAATAATTGTTACAAAAATTTACAAATTGAATAGCTATCTGATATTATTGATAAATAAAAAATGAGTTTGTAAATTTATGGTTAATAAAAAAGCATTATCGTAAAATAACAGCAAAATAGATGCCAACTATCTTTACCGGAGAATCCAAAATTTAAATAACCGCCGTTTAAAAACGGCAGTATAATGGTTGCGATAGGGTGTAAATCAAGGCTGTTGGTTAACAGCACCGATTCATTAATTTTTAACCTCGTTCCCAGTCATTGACTGGGAACGAGAAACGATAAAATTACCAACGGCCTTGATTTACACCCGTTGCGATAGCCGTATTTAGATGAAGTTTTCATCTTGAATTACAGGCCATAATGGATTGATTACCTTAAAATTGAAATATTTTGCATTCCCGCTTCACATCGATTACATGTGTTGGATATAATTGATACATTCTATGGTAACTATGGTAAAAAAAACTTGACAGCAGGTGATAAAACCTGCTATTAGCATCAACAATTGATGTTAGAACATTCTAACAAAAGGATATAAAGATGACACGCTTGCAGAATAGCGGTGCAGTGGGAAAACCCCTCACATCCGTAATGGAAGACTATCTTGAGGCGATTTTCGATCTGGACAGGGATAAAAAGGTCGTCCGGGTCAAGGACATCGCCAGAAGACTGGATGTAAAAATGCCTACGGTTACCAGCATGCTCAAGACATTGAGCGACAGGGGATTAGTTTACTATGAAAAGTACGAATATGTTGAGTTGACAAATGACGGAGCCGATGTGGGTCGGGAAATGCGACGAAGACATGAGGTTCTGCGCAAATTTTTAACCAATATTTTGAAGATCGATTTCAAAACGGCTGATGCCGAGGCATGCAAAATGGAGCACACCCTTAGTTCCGATACCCTGGACAGCTTCACAGACTTTATGGAATTTATCCAGATGTGCCCCAGGGCTGGAGAAAATTGGCTCAATCATTTCGAAGAATATCGACTACATGGACGGAGGCCTGAAAAATGTGCTGAACGAACCAAACAATTTTCATGTGATCTCAAGCAGCGGGTTGATTCCATGAAAAATGACGCTTCCAGTGATAACAACGCATAAGATTGCTGACGGCGCAAAGGCACCTGTTTGCCCTCGAAAAAGATGTTTTATAGATACACTGAAGGTCTTCTGTGGATGATAAAAGGAAATTCGTGAAGATACTTTGCCGATCATATAGCAAAGTAAACCCGATGATTTAGTAGTAACCGCTGATTTTAACGTTCTCACGCCGAGGGTTGGAAACTTGTGAGGTGCTGTTTTTCACAGCAAAAGTTAGAATAGTAAAATATTAATAGATAATATAAACTTTATGAATGGGGATAAAAAAACCCTGATAAACGCAATTAACGATAGTGTTGAAGAGCTGCATCAAAGCATCGATATGTATCGCTGTCTGGTGGTCTCCATATTAGAGAAACAGGTGTGGATGTGCACAATCTCCGGGTGCTTTTGGATATGTTTCCTTCACGATTACGTGAGCTTAAATTAAAGGAAGCAATTAAAGATTCCATAAACATCCTGGAAGAGAGTAGAAAAGCGTTTAAATCCAAAAGACTTGAAGCATTACGGAAAAAGCTTACTCAGGTTTTAATAGACGCAGGGTAACGTCGGTCAATGATATCTTAGATGTCTTACGGTTTCCATGCCATGCGGCATGGGAAAAGTGAAGGTGCAACTCGAGATCGAAAAACGATCGAGCTGTGCCTTTTCTATTTGTACGGGCATACTGTCCGGGTATGGAGAAGCGGCCAATCAGGGCTGCAGTTAAAAAAGGGAGGACTTTAAGCTATGCAGGAAAAACGACAAATTTTAAAAAGCTACAAAGATAACGGCATGCAGCAGAAGGATCAAAACTTCAGTCATCCAGTCTCCTTGAGATTCTGGGAAATTGATCTTTGCTTTAAATGCCCGGTGGTCGGCATTTGCCTGACTCTTTCCGAACAGAAACATCTGCTTAAAAAAGCAGGAGTTTCAATTAAAAAGAAGAGTTCCTTTGAGATTCATGAAATGCTGGTTGCAAGCTCGAAAAATGAAAACCGCTTGTCTGCAGAAGTGGATAATCTGCTCAACCGCAAGTTTGGCAACGAAATAGCACTTTTGCACTGGTTTGGGCAAGAGGAAGTTATGCGGCATTGGAGAGCCTGTTTCAAGGCCGGAGATTATAAAGGTGCGCTCTGGGCAATCATCACCAGACCAAGGCTGTCGATTGAATGCAGGCGAGATATTTTCGGGACGGTTCATATGACAATGCATTGGAGTGCCGAACAGAGCTTAAAGCTGAATCAGAAATTAGCCGGACTGCAGAAAAAATTAAGCGTTATGCAGCAGAGCAACAAGGAAGCGGTTCGGATCAGGCGGGGGCTAAGAAAAAAAAATGAACAACTGAGACGGAAACAGATTGAGGTGATGACAAGGTTGGCTTTTGAGGAAAGCGAAAAGGTGAAAATGGAAAAAGAGCTTGCAGGGTTGAAAAGCCGGTACAGGCTTGCCGAGCTTCAACAGGAAAATGGACGTCTGAAAGAAGAATTGGATACATTATTTGAAAAAGTCAAGACAATGAACAGCGAAATGACTTTTCTCAGAAAGCGGAACATGCATCTGTTAGAGCGGCTCGAGCTTCAAAGAAAATCAAGCATATACCTGAAGAAGGAGACCCAGGAGATTATCGGAAAGGTTCTAGACCTGAACAGTTGTGATGCAAGCTGTCCATCATTTGATCTATGTAAAAAGCGCGTCTTGATAGTAGGAGGCATCACTCGTATGGAATCGCTTTATCGACAAGCAGTCGAAGAGAGAGGCGGTATATTTGAATACCATGACGGTTATATGAAAAAGGGTGTGAAAAAGCTTGAAAACAGCCTCAGACGTTCAGATATGGTGCTCTGTCCAGTCAACTGCAACAGCCATGCGGCCTGTTCCATCGTGAAAAACCTGGGGAAAAAACATAACAAGCCCGTCTATATGCTGACAAATTCCAGTCTAAGTGCTGTTTCTCAGGTAATCAAGGAAGATATTAACGACAAAAGTGAAGAGGCCAAGAACCCAAAAAAGGCCATGGTAACAGCGATAAGCACTGCCTGACAAACCATGCAGGAAAGGAGCGAGATGATGCGTTACGAGACGAATCGAATGTCGGAGCTGTGGTCTCCGAACTTCTTTGAGAAATTAAAACTGAAAAAATACGGCCTGATTAATTGCAAATCCAGACTGGCAGCCCATAATCCAGTCAGTGAAAAGATTCGACAAATTCTAAATGACAGGCTCAGCGGCGGCAAGACAGCGTGAAAAACCCTGTTTCATATGCGAATATAACCAAATAAACGGTCGTCCATTTGCTTATGCTGCAAAGCAATGAGTCTGTTGATTTATGGTCTTTTCGCCCGATCTCTGCGCCTGTCTGTCGCGGTTGCGACACAGACAGGGACACGCACAGACGCAGACAGATTAAGCAAAAAAAATAATCCTTGCGAATATCAACCTATATACCTCTGGTTATTTTTTTCGCATGCCTTGATCTCAAACGAAAATCCTCATGAATCAACAGA
>CAZRLQ010000262.1:0-3702 GCA_964600725.1 uncultured Desulfobacterales bacterium | reverse complement strand
TCAAAACTCAAAACCCGATACTGAAGATTGGGTTAAGCAATTATAATGCCAAACACTAAAACTATTTTTCGAAAACTCAAGGAGATAATAAAATATGAGAGATAAAAATGATCCTGGTCGAAAACCAAAAGGTAATTACCAACTCAAGGATAATGATATCGTAGAGCTTACCGATGAGATGACAAGTGAAGTAAATAACGATGAAGAAATTATAGATCTCTCTGATATTAAAGACATACCGCTTGAAGAAAATGAAAAGGAAGATATTATAGACTTTGAAAATGAAACAGGTGAAAATGAGGAAATCATAAACCTGGTTGAGGTTGAAGATCCAATGCCTGAAAATGAAGCAGATGAAGCTGTTATTGAAATTATTGATATAGAAGATAAGAGTAAAACCGGCCTGCCTTCTGCTTCAGAAAAAAAGGCGGAAATAAAAATTTGTGAAGACCTGCAAAAAGGACGTGAGTCTGTTTCTATCTCTTCTGAACAGATTGAGAAAGCCCTCGAACGCGTTATAAAGCGAATGTATTCTGAAAGTATTCAAAACAGAATACTTGAAGTAATTGAAAAAGCCGTTTCAAAAGAGATAAAGAGATTAAAAAAGATTATTCTCGATGATGCCGATATGAATTGAAACTCAATGCGTGTCGGCTTAAGATGAGGCATTTTAATTATTTCCGGCTGCCGTCTTAAAACAGGGCAATGCACATAGGACACCGCCCATCTTACGCGACCATCCTACGCACCTATCTTACGGTCGGGGCAAATACAAGATTCACCACTGCACATTTTTGGCTTGTCGTCAGGGGAATAAATTTTTAATCCGTTCCTTCTGACCGTTGGAATTTCAAGGTGTCTCGCCTTACGTCGGCAGCCCTATTTCCTAAAGAACATAATTCTGTCTCCCTAAGACAGTAAAAAATAAAGAGGTTTTTTTGCATGAGTTTAAGTCTTCTTGATAAGGGTTATGATCCCCATAAAGTTGAAGTGCGCTGGTATAATTTTTGGGAAAAAGAACTGTTGTTTTCCGCTTGTGAAGAAAGCAGGCAAAAAAGCTATTCCATTGTAATTCCTCCACCCAATGTTACGGGTGTTCTCCATATGGGACATGCACTAAATATAACATTGCAGGATATTCTTTGCCGCTACAGGAGAATCCAAGGAGACAATGTTCTTTGGATGCCGGGTACAGATCATGCGGGCATTGCCACTCAAAATGTTGTGGAAAAAAAACTGGCCGAAGAAGGACTCGGTCGCGATCAGCTTGGCAGGGACAAGTTTATAAAAGCCGTCTGGGAATGGCGGGATCAACATGGTCGAGCGATTATTAATCAACTCAAACGCCTGGGTGCTTCATGTGACTGGAAACGGGAGCGTTTCACAATGGACGAAGGTTTATCCCGAGCTGTTCGCCAGGTTTTTGTATCACTTTATGATGAAGGGCTTATTTATCGAGGCAACTACCTTATTAACTGGTGTCACAGATGCCACACAGCACTTTCGGATATTGAAGTTGAACACGAAGAAATTGACGGCAACCTCTATTATATCCGTTATCCCTTTGCAGACGGATCAAACGGTTTGGTTGTCGCTACAACCCGGCCTGAAACTATGCTGGGAGATACAGGTGTCGCTGTAAACCCCAATGATGATCGATATCATAATATAGAATCAGCCAGCGTAATTCTTCCTCTTATGGACAGATCTATTCCCGTAATTAAAGACACCTATGTTGATATGTCTTTTGGAACCGGAGCCTTAAAGGTTACTCCGGCACATGACTTCAATGACTTTGAAATAGGAAACCGTCACAATCTTCCTGTAATAAAAGTTATTGATGATAATGGTCTTATGACTGATGAAGCCGGCAAATTTAAAGGGCTTGACCGGTTCAAATGCAGAGAGTCCGTGGTAAAGGAGCTTGAAAAAGCAGCCCTCCTTGAAAAGATTGAGCCGATTAAGCATAATGTAGGCCATTGTTACAGATGCAAATCGATTGTTGAGCCGAATCTATCAAAACAGTGGTTTGTAAAAGTGGGCCCTTTAGCGGAAAAGGCAATTGCCGCAGTCAAAAATGGTGATACAAAGATCATTCCTGAAGTTTGGACTCAAACATATTTTGACTGGATGAATAATATTAAGGACTGGTGTATTTCACGTCAGATATGGTGGGGGCATCGAATCCCGTCCTGGACTTGTGAGCAGTGCGATAAGCTTATCGTCTCTGTGGATACTCCAAAAGAGTGCCCGTTTTGTGGCGGAAACAGACTTGCGCAGGAGACAGATGTTTTGGATACATGGTTCAGTTCTGCGCTTTGGCCTTTTTCCACAATGGGATGGCCTGATGAAACGCCTCTTTTAAAAACCTTTTATCCCACATCAGTGCTTGTCACAGGTTTTGATATCCTCTTTTTCTGGGTAGCGCGAATGATGATGATGGGCATTCACTTTATGAAGGATATACCTTTTAAAAATGTTTACGTGCATGCTCTTGTGAGAGATGAAAAAGGCAAAAAGATGAGCAAGTCAAAAGGAAACGTTATCGATCCATTGACGATAATCAATCAGTATGGAACAGATGCATTCCGTTTTACATTAGCCGCTTTTGCAGCTCAAGGGCGCGATATTAAAATGTCTGAAAAAAGAGTAGAAGGATACCGTCATTTTATAAACAAGATATGGAATGCTTCACGCTTTGCATTGATGCATATAGATGAGGAGCTTATAGAAATAAGACATAATGATATTTTACTTCCTGACAGATGGATTCTTTCCAGACTTAGCCGGGTTAAAGCAGATGTCATAAAGTCGCTTGATCACTACCGATTTAATGATGCAGCCGGAATTCTTTATCAGTTTGTATGGCATGAACTGTGTGACTGGTACCTGGAAGCAATCAAGTCCGTTTTGTACGGCAAAAGAGGAGAAAAGAGTCAAGAATCAACAAAGGGAGTATTATGGTTTGTTCTGCGCGGCACCCTGGTTTTACTGCATCCATTCATACCGTTTGTTACCGAAGAAATCTGGCATAAATTGCCCGGCACAAAAGGTTCAATAATGAAAGCCTCTCTATTTTCAGATGATTCTGTTTTATCTGCAATCGGTTTTAATTCAGAGGCTGAATTGGAAATGGGACTTATAATGGAAATTGTTTCCGGAATCAGAAATGTAAGGGGTGAAATGAACATTTCCCAATCTTTATCCCTTGATGTTCTGATTCATACCGAAAATGAAAAAGTAAGAAAAATTATTAATGAACATCTGGATATTATTATTGACTTAGCCAGTCTTAAATCGGTCGGTTTTGTACAACCTGACAAAAAACCAAAGGCTTCGGCAACCGCTATTGTTCATAATGCAACAATTTTTGTTTTACTTGAAGGAATAATCAATTTTTCCAAAGAGGCCAAACGTCTTGAAAAAGATGCCGCCAGATTGTCAAAAGAACTAACCGCTGTTTCAAAAAAATTGATTAATGAAGATTTTTTAAGCAAAGCTCCAAAGGATGTAGTGGATAAAGTTAAAAAGAAACAAGAAACTCTAATTGAAAAGCATCAGAAGATAGAATCAAACTTGAAGAGATTAAAGAAACTTGAATCAAGTTTAACCCTGAATTGAACTACAGATTTTCAGATAATTAATTTCTTGAGTTTTCGAAAAAACTATGATGCTTATCAATAGATAATGGTATAAATTTTG
>CAZRLQ010000261.1:0-3724 GCA_964600725.1 uncultured Desulfobacterales bacterium | reverse complement strand
GCTCTTTCGAAATGACTGCCGAATCATGGGAATCTGTTGGTATATGGTCCTTAAGACGTAATATTTCATGACCTGCATCACGAAGATATTGGAAACGGAATTGGTAACACAGCGGTCTGCAAAAAAACTTGAGACTCATTCAATTCACGGACTCCGTATCAATGTCCGGAAATTCAGCAATAATCCCTTTGATAGTATTACCTGCTGCGAAATATCCAAGGATAAGGCTTGCTGCCGGAATCCTTCGTCAGAGATTGGAGCATTCTGGTTTGCTATAGGCGATCTTGATCTTCAAAGATGAAAGTTTGTTTGCACCGAGCTCAGACCAGCATAATGCCTCGTACTTTCTGCTCCACCTCCTGCAGATCTTTTTCGTCTGGCCGGCCGGTTATATTTCCCAGCCTTCCATTGAGGCTCATCTTCCGCATTTTCTCAGGCAGGAACTCACCGACAAAATACCACTCATCCAGGATTTCAAATCCCAGGTGATCAAAGAGCTGTCCCATATACTTGACCGCGGGGATTGCTTCGTTTATTCCGGTATGCACTCCTCCATAGGTACAGTAGATAACCGCCTTTTTTTCTATGCGGGGAGATCCGGGCTTGATTAATCCTTTTTCGACGTATTCACCTCGCAATTTTGCAAACAGCTCCTGCATGGGTTTGCCAGGCAGCCAGGCATATACGCCTGAGCCGGCGAAGACCCTATCATACTCAAAGAGATCGACTTTTGTTTCTTCGCCGGCTTTGACGGAATCAAGATTGTGTCCCAGATTGAGCAGAGTTTGATTGATCTTTTCTGCCACCTTGAGCGTGTTGCCGGTTGTGGTATAGTAAATGTTCAATATCCGCATGATAATCCTCTTCTTAGTATCGGCTGCATGTTTAAATATTAAACTTAGAGATCTGTTCCTGTTTTCCCCTGTTATTCTTTATTCTCTTCCAGGCTTTATATCACGTTGCAATTCTTCAAGTGTCGCTTTACCCAAAAATTTTTTAGCATCTAAAGCCGCATCCAGCAACAGACGTTGACAGGACTTATTGAAAGGTCACCCTTTTTGTCAGTAAATATCCTTGAGTTCTGATAATTCATTGTGGCTCATAATGGATTCCAAGTTGTCAGCACAAAAGCAGACTAAGCAAAGATTCCAGCAAAAACTTCCCACGCTTTTTCATATTATAGATAAACTCAAAGAATCCTAAATATAACAGCGGTTTCTCCTGTGAAATTCCTCTATGGGGGTGCAGCCAGGATCACAGCAACGACCAAAAACCTTTTCCATGGCAAACACTTTTAGGAATTTTCTTAATGATGCTTACCGCCGCCCTTTTCTTTGGCAGTGTCAACTGCGGCTTTGATAATGCAGTAGGCCATGCCGCAGCCTATGATTGACAATGCGTACCAGAGCCCTCCATGAAATACCATATGGCTTGCGTCCCATACCCATTCAAAACTAAATGGTAACATAATCTAACCGATCCTTTTTTCTTAACTTTCGTTAACAGCGTGGTTTCCCACGGGTGGATCTGCCAAAGAGAAATCGTATTATTTCTCGCTTAAATGCTGATGGCTAACTGTTAGCCGCTAACCGTACAGGCCGAAATTATTTCGTCCTTATTCTTATTCTTTATTTACTCTCAACCGCCGGATTCAATTCTTTTTCCTGGGGGAAAATAGGCAGATAGCGGTGAGAAAACATTATCAGGATGATTCCATAGGCAACCGGAAGAATGGTGGTAGCAACTTCCTGCCAGCTTGGATAGTACAGTGCCCAGTCTTCAAAGGTTAAAACAGGAGCGGCCATTACTTGCAAAACCATTACCCATCGATTCAGGCATACACCGACTGAAGCAAGAATAACGGCTGTCATCAAAAGGGACCCGTTCTTACGCCCTTTTTTGGTAATAAGAATAGCGGCCGGCAGAATACCGCATATCACGATTTCAAGAATCAGAATCCAGATTCCATATAAAGGATTGCCGGAATAGAAATCCATGAGAGTAAAACCCATTGAGGGTGCTGTACTGAATGCCCAGTACAAGGTGTCGATGATTTTTGCAATTATGTATGTAGCCAGCATCCAGCCTGAAATCTTGGCCAAGAGTTCGACAACATTATTTTTAACAAGACGTTTTCCTGTTATCTTTTCGGTAATCTTTGTTATAAGTATTGTAAAGCATGGGCCGCAAGCCGCTGCCGACCATGTAAAGAGGAAAAAGACCCACGGCCAGATAAGAACTCCTGTCCTGTAGCTGAAGGGTCTGCCGTAAAGCACACCGGCAACGCCTCCAAGCGATCCTTGATGGAAAAAGGAGAGAAAGGCGCCGGTTGCGGCAAAAACAGCCATAATTTCATGCATGTTATGGCCAAGATTGTGAAAGAAAGGCACCTTGTCGATTTGACGGTTTTCAAGAATCAGCGGAATATATTCTATGGTCAGCACTGCAAAATAACATGAAAGACAGAATGCCACTTCCGTCAGCATTGAATGAACATTTGCATGCCAGAAAATAAACCAGCTTCTTAAAGGCTGGCCAACGTCAATAGCAAGGATCAGCAGAGCCGAACTATAGCAGATAAATCCTATCAGAACAGCATAGTTAATAATATTTTTCAGTTCATCCTTTCCAACAATATATCTTAAAAAGCCGGTAAAAAAGGCGCCTCCGCCCAGCGCTATTACAGCCAGATCGGCCCATATCCATAGTGCGAATCCATAAGAGTTATTCATATTGGTCTGATTGAGGCCCTTTATCCAGCAGAGCAGCATGGCATAAACACCCCATAGCAGCACTGCTCCAACAATAATGATCCACACAATAAATTTCCACAGAGGGGCGCGTTTTACCCGGTCAGGTATCAATGCAGAATCAATCATTATGTGCTCCTTTTTGTTTGCAAAAATTCAGATTCAAGATAATTATCACCGGCTCGTCTTACCCACTCACGGCTTGAGAGGTAATAGATCTTGGGATTTGTTTTGAGTCTTTCTAAGAGACGGAACGCATTTGGACTTTTTTTAAGCTTGTAAACAGCATGCTTTGGATTGTTCAGGTCTCCGAACGTGATCGCATCTGCCGGACATGCTTGAGCGCAGGCGGTTTGATACTCATCTTCTCTTATCTCCCGCCTTCCTTCAGCATAAGCTTTCTCTTTTGCGCTTTGATACCTGTGGAAGCAGAAATTGCATTTTTCAACAACGCCTCTCATACGAACTGAAACATCCGGATTCAACGATTTTTCCATACCTTCCGGCCATACCGGATCCCACCAGTTAAAAATACGGGCATGGTAAGGACAGGCCGCCATACAGTAACGGCATCCAAAACATCTTGTATAAATCTGGCTGACAATACCGGTATTATGGTCATAGTCCGTTGCAGTGGCTGGACAGACCGACACGCAGGGAGAATGTCCATGTTCGCCTTCACAATGCATACATGGTCTTGGAAGGTAACAGATCTCTGTTTTCGGAAAAGGTTTGCCGTTTGTCAACTTGTAAACACGAAGCCACTTCATGCTCAGCAGCGGGTCGGATTCATCTTCCCTGAAAGGAATATTGTTTTCAGCCATACAGGCCACCATGCAGGAGCCGCATCCGGTACACTTGTCCAAATCTATGACCATTCCATATTTATTGGCTTTCTTGTGATTATGCGCTTCTTTCATCAGAACCTCGTATTTCGATTCAGTGTTCATTCAGAAATGAGGATTTTTGTTCAA
>CAZRLQ010000260.1:0-3724 GCA_964600725.1 uncultured Desulfobacterales bacterium | reverse complement strand
TCATCCCCTCCCTTCGCTAAGGAAGAGGTCTTCTCCCGGCGGAGAAGATAAAAGAGTCTCCAATTCCCTCTATATCAATTCAATTAAAGAAATAAGCGCCGCATCCCCTGGACGCCTTCCCAGTTTGACTATTCTGGTATAGCCAGACGATCTGTCGCCAAATCGATCTGATGCAGTATCAAAAAGCTTATGGACTACTTGCTTTTCCCTTACAATTGCAAGAGCTTGGCGCCTTGCATGTAAACTTCCGTTTTTGGCCAAAGTAATCAAATGGTCTGCCCAGCGTTTCAATTCTTTGGCTTTTACATCTGTAGTCCGAATACGCTCATGTTTAAATAACGAAGTTACCATATTTCTGAACATGGCGTTTCTATGGCTGCCTGTTCGATTTAATTTTAAACCTGCTTTTCTATGTCTCATAAATCGTTTTTACTCTCCTTCCTCTGCTTCATCCTCAGGAGGCGTAAATCCTTCAAGCTTCATCCCAAGAGAAAGGTCCATTTCACTTAATACTTCCTTAATTTCATTTAAAGATTTTCTTCCAAAATTTTTTGTTTTGAGCATTTCCATTTCTGTTTTTTGGACCAACTGATATATTTTCAGTATATCTGCATTCTTGAGGCAATTAGCGCTGCGCACTGAAAGTTCCAGTTCTTCAACACTTCTGTAAAGATTTTCGTTAAAAAGTAATTCGGTCTCTTTGTCCGGTTTTTGAACAGGTTTTTTTTCAACTTCTTCATCAAAATTAACAAAGATAGTCATCTGCTCTTTTAAAATTTTAGCCGCATAAGCAACTGCATCTTCAGGAAAAACACTTCCATCAGTCCAAACTTCAAGTGTCAGTTTATCATAATCCGTTCTTTGACCTACGCGAGCATTACCTACAACATAATTCACCCGCTTAATTGGCGAAAATACCGCATCAATCGGTAACGTGCCGGCTGGCGCATCTTCATCTTTGTTATATTCGGAGAGGCTATATCCTTTTCCTGTTTTAACTGTCATAGTCATTTTCAAAACAGCCCCGTCTGACAATGTGGCAATATGCGAATCAGAATTCAATATTTGGACTTCTGATCCGTTGCATTTAATATCACCGGCAGTAATGATACATTCATCTTTGGCCTCAATATAGACTGTTTTAGGTTCAGGATCAAAGGTTTTAAGTCTCACATTTTTTAAATTTAATATGATTTCAGTAACATCTTCCAAAACACCTGGAATCGTGCTGAATTCATGCATTACATTATCAAAATTAACAGCTACAATGGCAGAACCATATAATGAAGATAAAATTGTCCTTCTTAAGGCATTTCCACAAGTTATACCAAAACCCCTTTCAAGAGGTTCGCAAACAAATTTGCCGTAAAACTGTCCACTGGTCACCTTAACTTTTTCCGGCCTTATCATCTTTTGCCAGTTAATAAATTTTAGTCCTTCTGATGACATAATTTAAAATCTCCAGATTTTTCAGATGATATCTGAGCGGAAATAAGAAAATAAGTTATTGAAAATAAAATATCAAAAATGAATTTTGACTGCATTAAACAGAAAATATTTGGTCCATTACTTAGAGTATAATTCAACAATAAGCTGCTCCTGAATAGGCATTGTGATGTCTTCACGGACAGGCAATGCCTTTATGAATCCCTTTTTATTATCTTTTTCTAATTCAATCCATTGAGGAATTTCTCTTCTCGCCACAGCTTCCAGTGCATCCTCTATAAACTTAACATTTTGGCTTTTATCACAAACAGTAATGACATCGCCTGCTTTTACCTGATATGAAGGTATATCAACAGTTTTTCCATTTACCTGAAAATGCCCATGCTTTGTAAAATGCCTCCCTTGTGCGCGAGAATTCACAAAACCAAAACGATATACAACATTATCAAGTCTGCGTTCAAAGGAAATAAGAAGATTTGACCCTGTAATTCCTTTTTTTCTATCAGCTTTTACAAAGAAAAGGCGAAATTGATTTTCAGAAAGCCCATACATGCGTTTAACCTTCTGTTTTTCACGAAGCTGGATGCCGTAATCAGACATTTTACCTCGTCGCCGTTGGCCATGCTGACCAGGTGCGTATCCTCGACGATCAAAAGCACATTTATCAGAATAACAACGGTCTCCCTTCAAAAAAAGTTTTAGATTTTCGCGCCGGCAAATACGGCAAACAGAACCAATATATCGAGCCAAATTTTCCTCCTTGTTTGGACAAGTTCTCAATTAGCCAGGACGTTAACGATTTTATTTCCGCCAAGGCTTTCGTTTTTTCTTTTTCTTCTAAGTAATGTCCATCCAGAAACGATGATTTTTTTTGTTCAAGATCAAGGCATACGAAAAAATAACCGCAAAATACGCCTATTTATTTCGAAGAATTGTTTTTTTTGCATAACGCAGATATTGAGCAAAAAGAGCATTTATGGATGAGTGTCAAGTAATTTCAAAGCGTGAATGAATCCTAAACCCGGCGCTTTTTTGGGGGTCTGCAGCCGTTGTGCGGTATAGGAGTAATATCTCTAATCATCACTACGTTAAAGCCTGCGGCCTGCAACGAACGAAGGGCTGATTCACGACCCGCGCCCGGCCCCTTAACATAAACCTCAACATTTTTCATCCCATGTTCCATTGCTTTTTTAGCCACATCACTTGCTGTGAGTTGCGCCGCAAAAGGGGTGCTTTTTCGTGAACCCTTAAATCCCTGTACCCCTGCACTCGACCAGGCAACAACATTACCAGCCGTATCTGTAATCGAAATAATTGTATTGTTAAAGGTTGAATGAATATGTACTATTCCATTTAAAATATTTTTTTTATCTTTCTTTTTGGTACGAATTTTTTTTGCCATTTATAGTCTACCTATAATTTTTGTATCATTCAAGAAAAAATAAGAAGGTACCGCATTATACTTGACCGATCGAGCCGGTTTCAAAATGTTTCAGTTTGTTCAAGATCTAAGGAGGCGAAAAATTTAACCACAAAAATACACTTTGCCTTATGTATTCTGGAAAGCCCTTAGCACTTTTCACTCATAATTATTTCTTCTCAGGAAATACGGAAACATGTTTACACCAATTTTGTCAATCGACCAAAAATGTTTGAATAGAAAATATTTTTAACAACTTAGTGGTTTTGAATTACTTCTTTTTTACACCACCTTTTTTCTTTACAGCGGTTCTTTTTGGTCCTTTGCGGGTTCTGGCATTTGTACTGGTACGCTGTCCTCGAACCGGAAGTGATTTTCGATGTCGAAGTCCACGATAAGATCCAAGGTCCATCAGACGCTTAATGTTCATAGAAACTTCTGAACGTAATTCACCTTCGACTTTATATTCATCATCAATAATTTTACGGATACTATTGACCTGTAAATCTGAAAGCTGATCAGTTAATGTGTCTGGATCAATATTAATCTTTGTGAGTATACGCTTGGAAGAAGTAAGCCCTATACCATAAATATAAGTCAGCCCTATCTCAATTCGCTTACTTTTCGGTAAGTCAACGCCTGCAATTCTTGCCAAATCAAATCCTCCCCTTATCCTTGCCTCTGTTTATGTCGTTTATTTTCACAAATTACTCTTACTACTCCTTTTCTCCGCACAATTTTACATTTTCTGCAAATTTTTTTTACTGACGCTCTTACTTTCATTTAGTGACTCCAATATTTCAATAATTATTGAGATGCAGCAACCTTAGTTTACTATGAGGGAGTTAATTGAGAGAT
>CAZRLQ010000259.1:0-3745 GCA_964600725.1 uncultured Desulfobacterales bacterium | reverse complement strand
CAACTGTCAGGCTTAAAATTAACTATAAACATTCAATGAGGTAACACTATGATAAAAAACAGTTCTGTTTTAATCTTTTTTCTACTGGGTATTTTTATTGCAATGGGAAACCAGTCTGTATTTGGCCGGGATATGTTATCCTGGGAATCAAGCGCTGATAATATTCACGGATTCCGAATTTATTACGGTGAAAGTAAGAATAATTTAGCCAGGAGCCTGGATGTGGGCAAGATTTATCAATATCCGTTGAGCACCCTGAGTTTAAAGGAGAATGTCGCCTATTTTTTTGCTGTTACAGCATATAATGATAAAGTAGAATCCGACTTTTCAAATTATGTATCCTGGACACCGCCGGATCTTACACCGCCTGTTCCGCCAGCAGATCTTAACGTTGAATAAGTTAGAAAACCGGCTTCATCATCATCTGCGCAAGGCTCGAAATTGAAACAAAAATGTGGGTAATGATCTACTATAATATCAACACCTTATAGTTATTTTGCAGACATTTTTTAGACAACCATCGAAGCTTGTCCTCAACTTAGACGCTTAAGATTTAGGTTGGATTTGGTCAATCTGAAAACATAAAAACTGCAAAATAGTTGTTCTATTTCAAGGCTCTTGTGTTTGAATATCGGATAAAAATAGCTTTAAGGTGAGATGCATAAATGAGTTCGTTGATTTATAGTCTTTTCGCCCGATCTCTGCGCCTGCCTGTCGCGGTTGCGACACAGACAGGGATACGCACAGGCAGGCGCAGACAGGTTAGGCAGAAAAAATAATTCTTTTATTTTTTACGCATGCTTTGATCTCGAACGAAAATCTTCATAAATCAATGGACTTATATGGGTAACTTGTTTTGGTCTCATCCCTGAGTTATCTTTGAGCAGGTTGGACTAATTAACGTCGAACATTAAATGTTGAATGAGAAAAGATGAAGAAACAGATAACAACGGTCTTGATTTACACCACAAGAATTTATTTGTTTTCGATTTTATCAAATAGCTTGGTGAATTTATAGGTCTTTGCATATTTCTGGTTCAGGTTTTCTTGCTTATATAATTTCTTTTTTGAAAGATCAGAAAATTCTATTAGTGTGTGAAAACGGCTTTCCATACTTTCTTTTAACATTTTAAAGAGTTCTACAACAACAGCGTCCCGTTCCCCCTTTTTTTCAGTTAAGCTTAACAGTCTTTTATCCAGACTAACCACCAAATCTTCTATATTATGAATTCTTTTTTCCATCGATCTTATCCGCTCTGAACAATTGTTTCCTGTCAAATCCTTATTCAAAGCAGTATAATTGTCCTTTTCTTCAGTTACGGATAGTTCATGGAAAATACCACCAGCGGCCCTTGATTTGATAACTTCCTGGATGACTTTTTTGTTAATAATTTTCAGTTCATCAGCGAATCCATAGACCAGGGCCGTGTCGCAAAGAATATTAATAATTCGCGGTATGCCCCGTGAGTAAAAAGAAACAGCTTCAATAGCCTCTTTATCGAAAATGTTCAGATTTTCGGCTCCACCCACCTTCAATCTGTGCTTGATGTATTGTTCCACCTCATCCATTTTCAGAACGTCAAGATGACAGTGCACCGACACCCTCTGAGCGAATTGTTCAAGACTTTTTTGTTGGAGTTTATATTTCAGTTCAGGTTGTCCAACGAATATAATTTGAATCAGATGCTGTTTTTCAGCTTCTAAATTGGAAAGCATCCGAATTTCTTCCATTGTTTTACGAGAAAGATTCTGGGCCTCATCGATAATTAAAACTACTC
This sequence comes from uncultured Desulfobacterales bacterium, assembly GCA_964600725.1. Taxonomy (GTDB): domain Bacteria; phylum Desulfobacterota; class Desulfobacteria; order Desulfobacterales; family CAZRLQ01; genus CAZRLQ01. The sequence continues at coordinate 1,967 of CAZRLQ010000259.1, read as the reverse complement.
GTTTATTTTCGGCATATTGCTGCAGCAGAAAATTTTGAAAAGACTCCATCATTTCAGCCTTGTCCATCTCTCCTACTTCGAGCTCAAACTCCTGACATATCATTTTAATAAACTGAGCAGGAAGTACAAATGTATTGTTGATAAGACCAATCTGAATCTCTTCGCGGATTTGTCCAAGGAGGAAATTGATGAGGGTTGTCTTTCCGGAACCGATCTCCCCTGTGATGACAACAAATCCTTTTTTTTCTTTTATGGCATATACCATATGTGTGTAAGCATTCTCATGTTCCTTGCTCATAAAAAGATACTCAGGATCAGGAAGTATATTAAAAGGCTTTTCTTTTAAGCCATAAAAAGTTTCATACATCGGTTAATCTCTTTTGGATCGGTCTTTGTTCAACAAGGTGCCTAAAATGGGTCTGCCTTTTAAAAGCTCTATCATTCGTTCGATATCTCTTTGTGTACTCTTTTCCGTTTCTACAACCAGCAAAATACCGTCAACAAGGATAGACAATACTATCGGATCAGGATATATTAAAAGAGAAGAACTGTCGAAGATTACGATTCGGTTCTGACGATATCGCATCTTCATCTCATTTGCCAGTTTTTCCATCCTGGCGGAACCTAAGAGTTCTGCAGAATTAGGCAGATATCTGCCGCTTGGCAGAATTGTTAATTTATCCATTCCAGGATTAATTAACAAGTTCTGAAATTCTGCCTGTTTTAGTAGATAATCAGCAAGTCCCTTGTCGGTATTTATACCAAAAAAATCTTTCATGAAATCAAAATGGTTTTTTGCAGGTCGTCTCAAATCAGCGTCAACGAGCAGTACTGTCCGATCCAATTCCTGGGCGATACTTATACCGAGATTGATGCTGGTGAAGGTTTTGCCTTCACCTGGATGAGCGCTTGTAACAAGTATGCTGTTTCCACCGTTTTCCTTAAGTCTGTTTAAGATTTGGGTTCGAAGAAGATCTATCTGATCTGTTATTTTGTGATCTTTAAACAGTGTGAATACTCTGTTTTTTTTCAGCTTATTTGGATCAAGCGGATGCACTTGGGTTTGTGTATAGGTTATACTAATTTCATTTTTGTCCCGAGGATTTTTTTTCAATTCGCTGATAGAAACCGGATGTATCTTTCTGGTTTGGCTTGTTGAGAGAGCCTTCCCTAAAGATTTGGCTTCTGTTGCCTTTTCCAATGCCTTTTTCAGTTTGCTCATTTCAAATATAATCCTCTAATTTTATGATTTAGTTTTCGAAAATCCAAGTCTATAAAGTATAACTTGCGTTTCGATAGTGCCCTGTCATCTATGTAATGTCTCAAAAATGGCCGTCATCCCCACGGAAGTGGGAATTCAGAAGCACAGAATCAGCTGTAAATACCGGGTTCCCGCGTTCGTGGGAATGACATTAGAGGTGTTCTGCTTTCTTTAACATCAAACACTTGATACATGACTTGACACCAGTTTTTTGTGCTCATTGAATTAAAATATGTTACATTGCAAGTTGCAAGTACCTAAGCGAGCTGTGGTGCGCCTTCGGCGGGCCAATTGATAACCCTGAAAAGCTGCAAAAAGTTTGTATCTCTTGTGCATTATTAAGATGGCAGAATTCCTTAACTCTTAGGCACTTTAGCTTACAAAATTGATAAATGAACTTAGCGCTCTTCGGGCGTACTTTAAGGCTGCAATTATATTGTTTTTGCCCCTGCATTGTGACGATAAAACAATAAATCCTATGACAAATGAAAATTCCTATATTGCTTAATTTAGGCTTATTTTTTTCTGTCCCTTACAGGGCTTCCTGATCTGCGTTCATCTCATCCCGGCAATATAAATTGTCGGGCTATTTTCGAATGTCCCTGACGGGACAAAACGATGCTTCCTCTAGCTCACAGACACGTACACCATGAACCATTATTGCAAACTGATAGTCTCTAACCTGAATAAGTTTGACTAAAAGACG
>CAZRLQ010000258.1:2298-3758 GCA_964600725.1 uncultured Desulfobacterales bacterium | reverse complement strand
AGGTTCAAAACCACATTTGCAACTTGTTGTTTTTATGCCATTTTCAAGATATAATTAAAAGTTGTCTTTAAGGTATTAGGTAGTGTGACTAACTCCCGCTTTACGCCGGAGGCAAATCCTTTCCGATAAACCTTAAAACCCTTTGCTCGATTTCATCGCGCACATTTCTCATAATATCTATGGATTTTCCTTCAGGATTTGGAATCCCCCAATTTTCTATTTTTACGTCCGGAATAAACAGGCAGTTTTCATCACATCCCATGGAAATAATCCTATCAGGCTTTACGCCTGAAACAGCTTCCTGAATTGATTTAGGAGAGCGAAATGCCATATCTATCCCTTTTTCTTCCATTACCTTAACCATAACAGGGTTAATCTTTTTTGCAGGGCTGCTGCCGCCGCACAAAACTTCAAACTTATCCCCTGCAATGAATTGGGCAAATACACTGGCCATCTGACTCCGACAGGCATTTTCCAGGCAGGTGAACAAAAGTCTTTTTCTCCCTAAAAAAGGCTTTAAGAGAGTCTGAACTGCTTCTTTTATATCATTGACAACTGTCGGGTGTCTTTTCATGTCACCGATATTTTCGATGCGCCTGTAGGTCAGACTTCCTTGATATTTTGCTCCAACAGCATCGAAAAAATATTTTGCTGTAAGTGTGATTCCATTAAAAAGATTTTTCCCTTTTGTAGCTCCAAGAGCGAGAAGAAATCCACTTCTGTATTTTCTGCCGGGATCAGTCAGTTTTAGTCTGTATTTTCTTGCCCATAATGACTGACACCTGTCTATCAAGGCCTTTAGCTGGGCTGTTGTGCTGTAAAAAAATATTGGTGTAGCAGCTGCAATTACATCTGCTTCTCGAAGCAGCGGATAAACATCATGCATCATATCGTCATCAATGGGACAGAATCCTGTTTTTTCACAAACAGTATATTCTTTACAAGGCTTGATTTTTTTTTTATCAACCGCGATAATTTTTGTTTGAGCGCCCAGATTTTCAGCCTCATCCATAAAAGTCGAAAGAAGAAAATCTGTGTTCCCTTTTTTGCGGGGGCTTCCCATTAATCCAAGTACCAGCATACTCACCATCCTATTTAGTGCCTATTCATAAATGGTCTTTTTGTCCAATATCTGCGTTATGCTGAAAAAATAATCCTCAAAATACGGTGTGTATTCCTGCGGTTATTTTTTTTAGCATGCCTTGATCTTGAACAAAAATCCTCATTTCTGGATGGACGCTATTTAATATGACACGATTTACATCTGGCAGGTCCTGTTTTTTCCGGTACCTGCCATCTCCCTGTGACAGGCCCTGCATCGCGCCATTACAGCCTTTTTTTGCAGCTTTCCTCCAGAGATTAAATTCTGTATTGCTCCGGAATTTTTTGGAAAAAGCTTGTGGCAGAGATTGCAATCACCAAGAATGTTCTGATGTATTTGATGTGAAAACGGTACGCTT
>CAZRLQ010000258.1:0-2198 GCA_964600725.1 uncultured Desulfobacterales bacterium | reverse complement strand
TATGAGGAGCTCCTTTATTCTCCTTCGCAGCTCCCATGTCTTGCGCTGCAATAGAAATAGCAGCAGCCAGAGTAAAAAAACCTAAGATCTGCAATAAAACAAATTTTTTCATTTAGGACTTCCTTCTTGAAAACATATACAGCTTAGGCGTAAAATGCTTTAATCAGTATCTCTTTCGTATTTTGAGGATTAAAAATCTGAGCCTGACCTGTCTGCTGCCTGCCTGCGCGTTGCATACAGATTTTAAAATGGCAGGAAAAACAAAAGGCTAAGAGCCGGCCTCCGGGCTGCACTTGGTAAAGTCTATCTCTTTGCCGCACTCACTGCAAAGATGCACCTTGTCAAATTCATCTGAGAAAATTTCTTTTTCCTTACCGCAATCGGGACATTTACATTTAAAGGACTTAAGATTCCTGAACTGTTCAAAACCAGGACAATGTTGTGGTGTTATTGGCATTTTGGCCTCCTTTGTTAAGATATTTATTGTTTATTGCTGCACTGTGACATTAGTGTTCGGTCAAACGTAATGCACCGCATTGATGAGTCTGCTGATTGGTTTTTAATCATATTGGATTTTCAGAATTTGTTCCAGCCAAGACACCTGCTCTTTTTGCAAGTTCCCGGTCAATCAGAAACATCCCTCCCCCTGTATCTTTTAACAGTTTCAACTTTTCAAGTACACTCCCTACATTTTCTTCTTCCTCGATCTGTTCAGTCACAAACCATTGAAGAAAAATATTGGTCGCATGGTCCTGTTCCGCAAGGGCTGTTTCAACCAGATTGTTAATAAGAACAGTTACTTTCTGTTCATGTTTTAAGGTGTCTTCAAAAACTTCAACAGAAGAATTCCAGAGAGTTGGAGGTGCCTCGATTTGAGTTAAAATTACTTTGCCGCCACGCTGGTTAATGAAATCATAAAATTTCATTGCATGGGTTAATTCTTCCTGGGCCTGAACATACATCCAATTTGCAAATCCATCCAATTTAATGGACTTAAAATAAGAGGTCATGGATAAATAAAGGTAGGAAGAATATAGTTCTGCATTCAACTGATTGTTTAAATCCTTTTCCATTTTTTCTGACAACATAATTATACTACCCTTTCCAGAGACCGTGAAGATTACAGTAAGCACGGGCTGTAATCTGCTTTGCTTCAACTTTAAATACAGCCTCGGGTGCATCTCCTGGATTCAAAAACCGGCGGCAGACTTTTCTATCCGATATAAATTCAACCCACTCAATATAATGTTTTTCTTCCATGGGATGTGCAACGCTTCCCACCTTTACCTTTATTCCTTCAGCTACTTTTTCAATAACAGGAACATGTTTTTCTTTAGCTGCGTCCACTGCATTTTCAGCCATAAGTACCATTGATTCACCACAGCAAACCAGTTCTCCTCCAGCATTGTGGAGGACTTCAACGATATTTCCACAAAGATTGCATTTGTAAACTTCCAGCTTTTCTGTCATTTTTCTCTCCTTATCATTTATATTTGTTGTCTTTATAAATTGACATTATCCCACCAGCCCTTTCTTATATGCGCTTCCTTTTCTTTTTCAGCCAGTTCTTTTAACTTGTAGGCACAATCGCGCAATACACCATATATGATGCCGCATCCTACGTCTTCTCGATCGGCATCACCCGCGTTTGCCAAATGCATCATTTCTTGGACAAGCATTAATGTTTTTTTTATATTTTCACAGCAAGGTTTCATAAATATCATTCTCCACGATTAAAATGTATGAGATATATTTATGAAATTCAAAACTTGTGCCATTTCCGTGAGATTTAACACAAAAGCAGTCGCTGTCGGCTTAAACCTATAGCCTAAGCCTATAGATTGACGCGGCTTCAACCCCCCCTTTAAGATTTTTTTTGAAAACAGTTTCTTTTGTCCAACCTCGGCATCAGTACAATATTTCCGCCTTCACCTACCGCGGGCAAAATTTAAGTTTTTCAAACCGGTTTTTAAGCTTAACATATTTCCGCAAGCCTTTCCAGCCGATGCTCTCGACAACAGCAATTCTACAAGTAAACTTATCATACCGATCCTGATAACTCAGGATAAGTGTCTCAAATTTATTTATAATACATAATCGTATTATAAGACAGACATCGAAGAGACAAGCTTGAAATAAATTGTACCTAAATCCTGCATTCAGTTTTCGCGAAATGATTATATCTGCCTCATGTTTCA
>CAZRLQ010000257.1:0-3781 GCA_964600725.1 uncultured Desulfobacterales bacterium | reverse complement strand
AGGAAGGCGAAAATTTTAACCGCAGGAATACACCCGCGTATTTTGAGGATTAAAACTTAGCCCGACCTGTCTGAGCGCGACACGCACAGGCAGGCGTAGAGATTGCGGAAAATAGCCATTTTAGGACAACCTCCTATAGCCTCCGGCTCTCTTGCAACCGCTCCCTGATCTTCCTTCTAATCTTTTGGTGCTCCATCAACATTCAATTTTCGTTGCGCCAGCGAAAAATAATCCTTTTTCTAAAACCTTGGAACCGGCTTTTCGTTTTAACCATCTTGAACCGACTGGATTGAATAAATGGCCGAAACAAAGATCATCGCCACAGACTATCAGCTATTATGACAGTTATAATTTAGCGAACATCTTTTCAGAATTTTGGAGGTATTTATAAATGGTTTCTCAAAAACTCGCAAAATTTATTTTACAGACAGACTATCAGGATATTCCTGCCGCTGCTTTAAAGAGAGCAGAGGCCAGCCTGATAGACACCGCTGGTACAATGCTGGCCGGTTCAAAGGAAGAGGCAGCTCACATACTGGTGAAATATGTTGAAAAGATCGGTGGAACACCTACAGCAAGTATTGTCGGGCATAAAATTAAAACTTCAACTTATAATGCCGCCATGGCTAACGGTACCATTGGCCATGTTCAGGATTATGACGACATGAGTTCTACATTGATAGGCCATCCCAGCATAGCTGTATTACCGGCGGTTTTGGCCTTAGGAGAAGAAAACAGAATCAGTGGAAAGGAGATGCTTTCAGCTTTTACCGTCGGAATTGAAGTGGAATGTAAGATAGGACGGGGAACAATCCCTAAACATTATGAAAATGGCTGGCATCCTACCACTACTATAGGAATATTTGGTGCAACTGCTGCATCAGCCAAAATTCTGGGACTGAATGAACAGGAGATTATTTATGCTTTGGGTATTGCAGGAAGTGAATCCTCCGGTTTAAGAGAAAATTTCGGCACAATGACAAAACCTTTTCATGCCGGACGGGCTGCAGCCAAAGGAATAATGTCAGCTATGCTGGCAAAAGAAGGATTCACCAGCGCTCCGAAAATATTTGAAGGTGAAGCCGGTTTCTGTAAGGTTATGGCAATTGAATATGATGAAAATGCAATCACAGACAACCTGGGTAATCCTTTTGATGTAGCAGATCCCGGCTTTACAATTAAGCCCTATCCCACCTGCGGTGCCACTCATCCGGCTATTGATGCCGTTATCTCTCTCAGCAGGGAACATGACTTAAAAGCGAATGAAATACAAAAGATTAAATGCGGTACTGTACCGATTGCAAAGGATGTGCTTATTTATCCAGAAGCAAAAACACCTCTGGAAGGAAAATTCAGCATGCCTTATTGCCTGGCTGTTGCTTTAGTTGAAAGAAAGGTCGGCTTTCCTCAATTCACCGATGAAAAAGTCAATGATCCTGAAATCAGACAGCTTATGGAAAAGGTGGATATGTATCTTGCACCGGAAATGTCGGATTTGGGTTACAGGGGTACGTTCAATGCTGATATAAAGATTGTCTTGAAAGACGAAAAAGAGTATATAAAAAGAATAGACCATGGCCGGGGAGACCCTGTAAACCCCTTGTCTGAAGACGAAATCATGGAAAAATATTCTGATTGTGCTGCATTGGCGCTTGACTCTGAAAAGATTAAAAGGTCAAAGGAGATGCTGTCCGACCTGAATCAGATATCAGATATCAGCCTTTTGATGGACATATTGAGAGGATGAATATCCCCAAAAGGAGAAAAACTATGAAATTGCTTGAACCTTGCAAAATAGGAAATATGGAGTTGAAAAACAGGGTCGTCCTTGCACCGATGTCAAATAATTTAATGAAGGACGGTTTTGTTACGGAAAGGGCGATTCGATTTTATGAAGCCGTAGCAAAAGGAGGTGTCAGTTTAATAACCTGTGAAGATGGAATTGTCGATTTCCCGCTGGGAAACAATGTCAAATTTCCTGCCGCCATTGATGATGACAAGTATGTTCCCATGTTAAAAAAACTGAACGACACCGTCCATACTTACGGAGCAAAAACAATTATGCAACTGGCTCATGGCGGCAGGCGCTCCGGTCGTGTGGCAAAAAAATCAGGCTGCCTTGATGTAACCAGGGGAATGATTCCGGTAGGACCGTCCGAGATCGCTCATCCAGCGCCGGGTTATGTTGTACCAAAAGAGCTGAGCATTGACCAGATTAAACAGGTTGTAGAACAATTCGGGCAGGGAGCTCGAAGGGCTGTGGAAGCGGGATTTGACGCGATAGGGCTTCACTGCGCCCATATGTATTTATGCGGCGAATTTTTGTCACCCTGGGCAAACAAAAGAACAGATGCTTACGGCGGAAGTTTTGAAAAACGATTGACATTTGTGCTGGAAGTTATTGAAAGGATCAGAAAAGAAGCTGGTGATGACCATCCTATTATTGTAAGGATGAACGGCATGGAACCGGAAGGCGGCAATTCCCTCGCAGATATTCGCAAAATAGGAAATGCTTTTGAAAAAGCAGGCGTAGATGCCATTCATGTTTCAGTCGGCTTCGCCGCTACGATAAAAGATCCCTCATTTATTCCATCCATTCCTTCAATGCGCTTTGCTGACGGTCCAATTGTTCATCTTGCGGAAAACATTAAAAAAGGGGTAAAAATACCGGTTATAGCGGTCAATAAGATCAGAACCCCTGAATTTGCCGAAAAGATTCTGCAAGAAGGAAAAGCGGACATGATTGCTTTGGGCAGGACTCTTGTAGCTGATCCGGATTTTGTCAATAAAACCGCTGAAGGAAGATATGATGACATCTGTCCTTGTATTTCCTGCTGCCAGGGATGCATTCAAAATGTTGTGGAAAAAGATCTGCCCATGAGCTGCACTGTAAATCCAACGGCCGGAAGAGAGGGCGAGTTTCAAATTGAAAAAGCCGGAAAAAAGAAAAAGGTTTTAATTGCAGGGGGCGGGCCAGGAGGATTGGAAGCAGCAATAATTGCCGCTAAAAGAGGACATTCTGTAACGATCTATGAAAAACGTGACAAACTGGGAGGGCTGTTGATAGAAGCGGCTATTCCTCCCCATAAAACCGATATTAACCGGTTGACCGACTATTTTATTAAGCAGGTTGACAAACTCGGCATAAAGATTGTTTTAAATACCGAGGTTACCCCATCTTTTGTCAATAATGAAAAGCCGGATGCATTAATCATTGCTGCGGGAGGCGACTATGTCATTCCCGATATTCCCGGAGCAGAAAGTAATCATGTGATTTTGGCCCTCGATGTCCTTAACGAAAAGGTTAAACTAGGTAAAAATATTGTTATCATCGGAGGAGGTCGAACCGGATTGGAATTAGCTGAATTTTTAGGGGAAAAGGAGATAAAAACAGTAATTATCGAAATGCAAGACAGTGTCGGCGCAGGAATGCCTTCTCAGGTCAAAATGCCGCTCATGTTTAGCCTTGAAGATTACGGTGTTAACATTATAACATTAGCTGAGGCAAAAGAGATTACAAACGATGGTGTAATTATTGCTCAAGGGGACGAGGAAAAACTGATTCAAGCAGATACCATCATTCTGGCAACAGGCTTTAAGGGAAAACCTGAATTTAATGAAAGTTTCAAAGATACTGCATCCGAAGTATTTTTCATCGGCAACTGTGTTAAGCAGGGAAATATCCTGGATGCTGTACGAAAAGGCTTCCTGACCGCAATTAACCTTTAACCTAAATCCTGCATTCAGTTTTCGCGAAATGATTATATCTGCCTCATGTTTC
>CAZRLQ010000256.1:0-3802 GCA_964600725.1 uncultured Desulfobacterales bacterium | reverse complement strand
CTGCACCTGCCTGCCGCAGGCAGGTCTTCGGCAAAAGCAGCGCTTGCAGAATTTAAGTTTAAACAAAATTGAGTATTTTCCCAAAAAGGTATTAACGAACGAAAAAATTAATCAAAATGCCAAAGCTTAAGTTACAAATCAACAAAAATTTTATAATTTTCTCTTTTTCTTTATTTATTCTATTTGCTTGCGCGCCCTCATATATTTTGGGCAGTCAATATAACAGAGAAAATGCTGTTGTAAAAGCAGTGCGAATGGTTAGTCCCGCTGTTGTAAATATAAGTTCAGAGTATGAGGTGAAAAAGTATACAAATCCTTTTTCCGGTTATGGAATCGATCCATTTTTTGATTCTTTTTTCAAGGATTTTTTTGAGCCCGGTTTTGAGAGAAAACAGAAGAGAACCAGCCTTGGATCAGGTGTAATTATTGACGGAGAACGAGGTCTTATTCTTACAAATGAACATGTAATTACGAAATCAGAAAAAATTACGGTTGTTCTAAAGAATGAACGTAAATTTGATGCCCAGATTGTGGGTTCGGATTCTGACTTCGATTTGGCTGTGCTTCGTATAAATTCAAATAAAAAGCTTTCTGCCATTGAGATGGGAAATTCTGATAATCTGCTGATTGGTGAGACAGTAATCGCCATCGGCAATCCGTTTGGTTTTTCAAATACCGTTACGACTGGTGTTATAAGCGCTATAAACCGAAATATCAGGACAGATAACAGGATTTTTCGGAATTTTATACAGATCGATGCATCAATCAATCCCGGAAACAGCGGTGGACCGCTTTTGAATATCAATGGTGAACTTATAGGAATTAATACCGCCATATATGCAAATGCCCATGGAATCGGTTTTGCCATACCGATTAACAAGGCAAAAAGAATTATTTCTGATCTTGTACAGTATGGTGAAGTAATACAGGCATGGATCGGAATTACAGCAGAAAACCTGAATGAAAAAGCAGCTAATTATTTAAACTTAACAGAAAAAAGAGGCGTTTATATAACAAAAGTCAACAGGGAAGGCCCGGCTTATAAGAAAGGGATACGTGAGGGGGATATAATTCTTTCCATTGGAAACAAAAATATCAGTTCAAGAGAAGATTACAAAGCAGTTATGAAAAATTTTACAGATGGAGATACTGTAAAATTAAATATTTGGAGAAACGGCAAGGCGATAACCGTTATGGTCAAAGCCAAGGTTTTTCCCATTAAGCTGGCTGAAGGTCTGGCTTACAAGTTGCTTGGAACAAGAGTGGAAAACTTAAACAGATCATCTGCTCATAAAGGGGTAGTTATAGTCGAATTAAACCGTTATTCTTATCTGGCCCGTATAGGCGCAAGACCAGGAGATATTATAAGAAAGATCGATGAAATAACGATAAGAAATATGAATGACTTTAAAAAGGCCGTTGCAAAATACCGGCAAAAAAGATCTGTTGTTATACTTTTGCAACGAGGTGGTCAGGGGTATTATATTACAGTAAAGTTAGAACATGTGTGACAGGTTCCCATATAAATGAGTCTGTTGGATTTATGGTCTTTTCGCCAGATCTCTGCGCCTGCCTGTGCGGTGCACGCAGACAGGTTATACGAAAAAAATAATCCTTACGAATGAGGGGCTTGCAGAAATAAACTAACTCATTGAAATTATTGGCGCTAAGTAATAGGCCGCCTTAATAGAATCAGCATGTTGCGCCTTTTCTGCAAGAGGCTCGAATATCAACTATACGCCTCCGGTTATTTTTTTCGCACGCCTTGATCTCAAACGAAAATCCTCATAAATCAACAGACTCATAACTGTTCATCACGGATTACTGTGGTGATTCGTAATGAACCTTGCAAAACATATGATATGGAAAATCTAAATAAACCATCTGCAGAGGGTTTCAAATCAGGATTTATCGTTATTACGGGTGCTCCCAACGTAGGAAAATCAACTCTTTTAAATCGAATGGTTGGGGATAAAATTTCCATTACCTCCAGAAAACCTCAAACAACTCGAAACAAGATATCAGGTGTTGTGCATCGGCCGTTTGCACAACTTGTTTTCATTGATACACCCGGAGTTCACAAAGCAAGAGGCAGATTAAATGCAAAAATGATCGACGCAGCCTTTTCATCAATGGACGGCATGGATATTATTCTTGTTGTAGTAGATGCCGCCGGTCGTTCTCCGCAATCCGAACAGGTTTTGATCAGCAAAGCAAAAAAACAGAAAAATCCGGTTATTCTTGTCCTTAACAAGGTAGATCTTGTTAAAAAATCAATTATAAACGATCTTGTAAACAAATGGTCCATGGATAAATATTTTCAGGCGGTTATTCCTGTCTCAGCTAAGAGAGGGACAAATTTGGAATATCTTCTTTGTAAAATGGAATTTTTACTTCCAAATGGTCCGCCCTTCTTTCCCGAAGATGCCATAACCGACATGCCGGAACGTTTTATTGCGGCAGAAATGATACGAGAAAAGGTTTTCCGTCTTACGGGTCAGGAGATACCTTATTCAACTGCTGTAACAGTGGAGAATTTTACTGAAGATATACAAAAATCACTGGTGCTGATAGATGCAGTTATTCATGTTGAACGAAATTCTCAGAAAGGTATGATAATAGGAAAGAACGGCCTTAAATTGAAAAAGATCGGCGAAGAATCCAGAAAGGAAATTGAACAAATGGTCGGGGTTCGGGTTTTTCTGAAGCTTTTTGTCCGCGTTCAGAAAAACTGGAGCACAAACCCCAAGGCATTGGAAAAATTTGGTTACTTATGATTGTTTCGTTTCATCCCTGTTTTTATTCTGATAAAAATATAATATGTGCGGGGCGTGAACCTGATATCAATGATCTTGTTTCAATAAAATCTGCCGATGCTGTAATTCTGCCGCAAGGATGCAAAATTTCATTATACGAGATGGCCAGGGAAAACTGTTTGCATGTTTTTCCCAATTACGATGCAAAATTTAAATATCCTGGTAAAACAGGGCAGATTAAACTGTTTCAAGAGTCAGGTGTCGCTCATCCAAAATCTTTAATTTTCAGAGATCTTAAATCTTTTTATAAGAAGTATCCTGTTTTATCAAAAAGAGGTATCCTTGATTTTCCTTTTGTATTCAAATTCGACTGGGGGGGAGAAGGTGAAAATGTTTTTTTGATAAAATCACAGCATCAGTTAGAAAGCATTTTGCAAAAGGTTTCCCTGTTTGAAAAAACCGGTCAGTCAGGTTTTTTATTGCAGGAATATATTCCGTCAGAAAATAGAACGTTAAGAGTGGTTATCATCGGCCGTCGGATTATCTCGTACTGGCGCATTCTGAAAAAGAGAGCGGGTTTTTGTTCCAATCTGGCAAAGGGGGCTGTTATAGATTTTAATTCTGATCCGGATCTGCAGCAGATGGCAATAGCGTCCCTTAAGAAATTTTGTAAGATTTCAGGCATCAATCTGGCTGGTTTTGATTTTCTGTTTTCATCTGAAACAGCAACAGTGGAGCCTCTTTTTCTTGAAATAAACTATTTTTTCGGCAGACATGGACTGGGGGGGTCTGATAGGTTTTATAAAATATTAAACGATGAAATTAAAGATTGGATCAATAATCTCTAACCTGCATATCCATTTATAATTGATTAATTTCTAATAATGGAAAAGAAATCAAACGCAAAAAATATTTGGAGTAAGTCATGAGAAAATCAACTGACTTTTTAAGGGAATTTGTAGTTTGTATCAACAATACAGATTATCCGGCATCATAAAAATTTAGGCAAGGAGACTGCCTGCTTTACCTGCCTGCCTCCAAATTTT
>CAZRLQ010000255.1:0-3810 GCA_964600725.1 uncultured Desulfobacterales bacterium | reverse complement strand
ACACCGCAAAACGTCACTTTCTGCCTCGTGTGGATGGGAAGGCGCGGTTAGTAGGATGATCCGTAAGCCAGAAGACCTGTGCCTGTATATTTACCCTCGCGGCTTGGGGTTGAAGTCCATATATTTTGAGGATGAAAACGGAATCCCCTGATCGATTTATTCGATCAGGGGATTTTTTTGTATGCTTTATACTTGCTGCAACAGCTTGTAAGGATAGACGGGGTTAACACAGGCCTTGGAATTTTGCGGGACCAAAAACAATTTTAATTTATAAAAACAGGATAAGGAGAAGTTTTTTTTATGAAAAATTTTATTTTAGCAATCTCTGTTTTTACCTGTGTTTCCATGTTGTTTCTTTTACCAGTAAATAAAGCAGCGGCTCAAAGTGAGAAAGAAAAGCTTGTTGAAATGGACGAGATTACCGTTACTGCGGAAAAATTTCCAACAGAGGGAAGGAAAAGCGCCAGGTTTATTACCGTTATCTCTGCCGAGGAACTTAAAAAGACAGGTGGCAATAATCTTGTTGATGCTTTGAGAAGAAAAGGCGGTTTGAGTTATAAGTCTTACGGCACCCTTGGTATGAGCCATGGAGGAATGAACAGCGAAGTATCTATAAGAGGAGTTAAAAACGGAGAGCTGGTTTTAATGAATGGGTGCCCTATACAAGGGGTTGCAGGGCATGGTTATGATCTTAATTTGATTCCTGTTGACCAGATTGAAAGGGTTGAAATATTAAGGGGAGCCGCGTCAACCCTTTATGGCGCTGACGCCATGTCAGGCGTGATAAACATTATTACCAAAAAGAATGTAGAAAAGCAATCTGCCAAGGCGTATGTCGAGTTTGGTGATTTTGAATACTATAACCACGGCGCCGGTTTTACAGGGCCGATATTTAATCTGGGAGTAAATTATTCCCATTTAAAAGATATGAGCAAGATTTCACAAAATTTTTCAAGCGGGTATAAATATGCCACTGATGATACAAACAAATACGCAGTTAATTTGAATATAAATCCTTTTGAAAATCTTTTTCTGGATTATTTAGGCTCTTATAATGAAACTACATTTAAAAGGATAAAAGATTCCGGCAAATTGAGCAAGGGAACGGACCAGGAACAGACCAAACATTTTGTTGATGCCAGGTATGTGAATGATTTTTTGAGATTAAAATCCTTTTATAGCTACAACCTGATGAAACGGGATGAATTCACCAATCCATCAAAATCTGAAGATAAAAATAAAAACTATAATTATGGATTTGAAGGTGATTACAGGCTGTCCTTGATGGATACGGAATTTATTTTTGGCGGTGATTACATCTACAGACGGGCGGATTACAACAACAAGTATGGAAAGCATCACAGAAATGATTATTCGGGTTTTATGCAGATAAAAAAAGAATTCTTTGAACAGTTGATATTGACAATGGGGGCAAGGGAACAGTTTATCAAAGGCGATTCAGATGCATCTGATTACGATAAATTTCTTCCAAGCTTTGGAATAAATTATCAGCCTGTCAAAAATGTAAATCTGAATTTTTTTGCAAATGCATCAAAAGCATTCAGAGCTCCAACCTATAACAATCTTTACTATGAAAGCTCTTTTATGGTGGGAAATCCTGATCTGGGTCCGGAAGAAGGCTGGACATATGAAGGCGGAGTTAAATTTAACAATCAATTTTTCAGCGCCAGAATTGCAGGGTTTTTCATGGATTACAGCGACAAGATAGAGATAGACCGCTCATTAGATCCCATGACCTATTATAATGCCGGTAACTATGAATCAAGCGGAGTTGAATGGGAAGCAACTCTTTTTCCATTTTATAAACTAACAAATTTTCTGCAGCACATATCATTAAATACTGCCGGTTACTGGGCGGATCCCAAAGCAGAAGACACCAGCGGTGATGAGTATCAGGCCGGCGACAAGTTTAATTCCAGTGTGGGCATTTCATATCAGACCGAAAAAATAATGGCTGATTTGTCCTGTGATATTGCGACAAGCAGACAAAGGGGGCTTGACGATTATTCCACGCTGAATTTTTATGGCAAATACAAGATCCTTAAAGGGTATCTAACGATCGGGGTCGATAATATTTGTAACGAGGAGATTCAGACTTACGGCAGCCTGTTATCTTCAGCCTCTAACAAATATGTTTATTATGGAATGGCTCGCCTTTTTAAAATTGGTTATGAGATCACATTTTAAAAAAACCGTGCAGGCGTAGGGGCAACCCCCTGTGGTTGCCCTGGTTTAGGGGCAGGCCCCTGTGCCTGCCCCTACCCGCGTTTCAGGAGTGTAAATGACAATAATAAAAGAATTCTGGATTACAGGCGTTTTGATCGCTTTTTCCGTCTTTGGGATAAAGGTCGGTCTGGGGCTTGCCCCTCATATGTATGGCCGGCTAATATCTGTCCAAAAAAAAGTAATGGTGCTTGCAGGCGCTTTTTTGACTTATCTTGCGCTCTTTTTTAGTCTTTCTTGTCTGATCACACATTTCAACCTGATGAATTACCTGGATCAGTTCACGAATATGCTCCGGTACGGAATGCTGCTGCATCTCGCTGTTGCCATGGGGCTTCTTTTCTGGGGCGCAAAGTTATTGCTTCAAAATCCTGGCGAGGGAAAGAATTCTTCCCTAGCTGCAGGATTGCTTCTTGTTTTGCCATGCCCTGTATGCGCTGTAGTAATCCTGCTTAACCTGGCTCTTTCCTGTTCTCTTTTCAATTTTTCTCCATTTTTGACCACCCTTATTCTTTTTGGCGTTTTCAGCAGTGTTATTTTTTTTACTGTATGCCTGATCTTTCCTTTCAGAAACAGAATCAAAACCGGCAGGTCTTTTCTTGGAATCGCCATGAGCCTGGTTTCGCTCTATTTTTTAATTTCAGTCATTGTCGCCCCCATTTACCCTGAAATAAAGGCCGCTTTTGCCATGGCCTGCTCCAACAGCCCTGTGAATCAGGCGGATAATTTTAATACAGCCGTTTTTGCTGTTTCCGTCTTTATTCTGGGAGGAATCGGATTTGTTTATAACTATTTTTTAAAGAGGAATTAAAGTGAATATTTTTCCTGTATTTCAAACTATTCTTTACACCATTTCAACCGCCCTTCTCTATCCGGTAGTTATTTTATTAATTTTTCTGAGTCTTTGGCTGGTGATATATACAGGCGGTTTTTTGGCTGAATGGATAAAACGAAAACGATTTCGTTCCAATGGCCTGTTAGCCGATTTTCTTGAAAAGATTCAAAAAGAAAAAAATATTCCCCCTGAAACAGGAAAAAATTTACCGCTGCATATAACGGAATATGCAAAAGAATTAAAAGCTATTATTCAGGAAAACAGCCCGTTTATGGAAGAACGGGTGGAAGATCTGAATCAGCGGAAAGAATATTCACTGGTCAGGGAGGTGGACAAGATTCGCCTGATAGTCCGTATAGGCCCAAGCCTCGGGCTTATAGGCACCTTGATTCCGATGGGCACAGGTCTCGCCGGTCTTACCCAGGGCAATATGGCACAGCTTTCCTCCAGTCTTATTCTGGCCTTTACCACCACCGTTGTGGGATTGGGGTTAGGAATCACGGCGCATTTTTTTTCAGTAACCAAAGAACGCTGGGTTATCGAAGATATGCGCCACATAAACTTGATAACAGAAGCTATGACAAAAATTGATTAACGAGTGCCCATCCATAAATGGTCTTTTTGCCCAATATCTGCGTTATGCTCAAAAAATAATCCTCGAAATACTCAATGTATTCCTGCGGTTATTTTTTTCGCATGCCTTGATCTTGAACAAAAATCCTCATTTATGG
>CAZRLQ010000254.1:0-3825 GCA_964600725.1 uncultured Desulfobacterales bacterium | reverse complement strand
TTGGCTCCTTTCCTCCCCATGGCTAAAGACAGGGGTTTCACGGAGCATTCGATGATAATAAAAGTCAACGGACTTTCAAAAAGATTCAAGCTCTATGCAAAGCCATCGCATCGCGCCCTGGAATGGATCACATTTGGCCGAAAGCAGTGCCACCAGGAATTCTGGGCGCTCAGGAATATTTCGTTCAAGGTGAGCCGGGGGGAGTGCTTCGGGATCATCGGCCCGAACGGTGCCGGCAAGACTACCCTGCTGAAGCTTTTGACACGTACTCTCTATCCGACAGGCGGCACTTTTGAAATACAGGGCCGCGTGTTCTCTTTACTTGAATTAGGCACAGGGTTCAATGCGGAGCTTACAGGCCGGAAAAACCTGCACAATAGCGCACATCTTCTCGGTTTGCCGGATGAATATCTTAAAGACCGTATAGCCGATATTGAGGCATTTGCAGAACTCGGAGATTTTTTTGACAGGCCGGTCAAGCTTTATTCATCGGGAATGTATGTGCGGCTGGCTTTTTCTCTTTTTGTATTTATGGATCCTGCTGTTTTAATAATTGATGAAGCCCTCAGCGTAGGAGATATTTTCTTCCAGCAGAAATGTTTTGCCAAGATAAGAGAAATAATCTCTAACGGAACGACATGTCTGTTTGTTTCTCATGATACAGCCGTGGTCCAGAACTTGTGTGAAAGGGCTATTCTTCTGAGGGACGGCAGGATCGCCTTTTGCGGAGATGCCGCTGAGGCGGTAAGCAGATATTTCGGCAGTGTGGGTGCACGGCCTGATAAAATAAAAAGAGCCCGGAGGAAAACAGATCTGATTGCTTTCTCCGATGCAAAACCAGGTCTGATGGATCCTGATGATGTTCTTGCACATAATATTCTGGATGAGAAAGCAAAACGCCATGGCGCGGGCGGGATGGAAATAATCGCTGTCCGGGTCACGGACAGGCAGGGACGTGACACTATGCGGGTTGAGATGTTGGAGAGTCTGACGTTTCATCTGCTGCTTCGAGCCAATGAGTATATTGCTGATCCAAGCGCCGGCATTCATCTGTTTGATCGGCTTGGCAACGTGGTTTTTGCTTCAGGAACCCGTCAATTGGGAAAACATCTCCCTGATTTATCCGCCGGTGAAGAGCTGGTCGTCAAACTGAAACTTCAGTTCAGCGTGCAAGCGGGCGAGTATACTTTCAGCCTGGGTATATCAGAGGCATCAGAAGAAAAAAATCCCAACATCGGATTTTTGCAAGACCGCTGCGACATGCTGGGTCCGATAGCAGTAGTAGCTGATTCAGCAAAATTGATGCCCTTTTATGGTATTGCCGGATTGCCGTTGAAAGCGGCCTGGTTTCAGCCCGGGCCCGGGAAAATCCTGGAGCAAGGCTAAAGAAATCGCTGTTGTGAAGAATAGACCAAAAATTGCTTTTATGACCACGCTTGACACTAATGTGGGAGATGATTTCATTCGTGAAGGAATCTTCTCTTTTTTTTCAGAGGTTGTCGGCAGGTTTGAACCGCTTTATGTCAATAAGCATGATCTCTCCACTCTTTTCAGATGGTGCAAAGACGAATCGGTTTTTGTGCCCCACAAATTCCAGTATGCAGATATCATTGTCCAGGCAGGTACTCCTGTTTACTGGAATCTTGGTGACAGCACGTGTTATAATGTAAACTGGGCCAGGATGCTATGGGAAGAGGGAATCTTCCGATTAGGAGATAAAAAGCCGATTTTCAACATTGGTGCAGGGTCATGCCAGCCATATCCGGGATCTGCAGAAGAGGTTGTGAAAAACCAAAGGTGCGCATCTTTTATCCGATCTGCACACAAGGCATGCTGCTGGACTTCTGTCCGTGACCCTTTGGCATCAGAAATCCTGACTGTGCTCAGCCTTTCCCATGAATCGCTTCCATGTCCTGCATTTCATGCTGCCAGGAGATACAAGGCCGTCCCTGCTGATACGAAAAAACTGCTGGCAGTCAATCTAATGAACTTGGGGGGACATTACAGGCTCACAGAGGATGTAAGTGCGCAGCGGTGGGCAGGAGTCTTAAAGGACTTACTCCCTCAGCTCAGGAAGTTTCACCGGCTTGTCTTTGTGGCTCATGACATCAAAGAAAAAAATTTCATGAAACAGTGGCGCTGCGGCTCTGAGACCATATTCTATTCTCCGGCCTGGAGCGATTATCTGCAGGTTTATGCAAACTGCTCCGGCGCTTTGACAAATCGTGTTCACGGAGCTGTTTGTGCCGCGGGTTTTGGCCGTCCGTCGGTTATTGTCGGAAATGATACAAGGCTGAGTATAGGAGAATTTATCGGTATCCCATCTTTGTATGTAGGCAATACCTCTGCAGAAGAAATTATTGACTTTGTTGAAACAGGTTTGCAGAATTCAAGCTCCATACAGGAAGAACTGATCAGTCTCCGCGAAGAGACCGCAAAAAAGTATTGCGTGGCAATAGAAAGAGGCGCTGCAGATTTAAATTCAAACAAAAAGGGCAGCCATATTGGTTCTGTTATGCCTGATGCTACGAGTTCGGAAAAAAAGCAAAAAGATAGTTCAGCATTTAAAAATATTCTCTTACCGCGTTTTGATACCTTTGGAGATATTCTTCTCATGCAGGGGTTAGTAAGTAATCTGCTTGATCTTTTTCCTGATGCGAAGATTACGCTGCTTGTGCGGGAAAACTATGACCATTTGGCACCAATGTTTCCGGATAGACTTAATTGGTTAACTACCTCGATAAACCCATATAAGGACAAAATAGATAAAGAGATTGTAAATTCCCTTTTGGGAAAACTCAGACGGAGCCGATATGATTTGCTGTTGATAACCACGTTTGACAGGACATGGACAGATGAAGTCCTGATGGCCGCACTTACTTCTGCAAAGCGGTTTATACTGGGGGTAAGACCGGAGCCTCTTCCCCATCTGAAAAAAATTTTGGATCATTTAGGATTAGAGGAAGCCCGGCCGCTTTATGACTCATTTGTACCAGTAGAAGAGAGCAGCCATGAAACGGATAAATATAAAGAATTTTTTGCCGGGCTCAGGGGAAAAGATGACAATCTGCCCCGGCCCAGACTTCACGTGCCTGATAGTATTGGAATAAAGGCCAGGGAACTGCTTTCCAGCAAAGGGCTTGAACATGACAAATTTGTTTTCTGCTTTCCGGCCGGAACAGCCACGGTTCCTATCAAGGTCTGGAGCGCTGATAATTTTGCAAAGGTTATTGAACATCTGGAAAAGAAATATTTAATAAGGACCTTGGTGGCGGGCCACAAAACCGAAGAAGAGATTGTTCAAAGAGTTGTTGAATCGGCTAAAGATAGAGGAACCCGCTCTGAATTGTGGCTTGGAAAGGATGGCGATATCCCGTTGGCCTGTGCTCTGGCACAAAACTCCTTTTTCTACCTGGGCAATGACACCGGCCTTATGCATATGGCAGCAGCTCTCAATAAACCCGTGTTCGCCGTTTTCGGAGGAGGAACCTGGCCGAGATTTCTGCCCTGCGCACAAAATGGAAGAGCATTTGTATGCCCCCTGCCCTGTTTCTATTGCAAATGGGATTGCTTTTTTGATAATCCATTATGCATAAATTCTATTTCAGCTGAATCAGTTATTGCTGAAATTGACAGGGTTATGAGCAAGGGCATTAAGAAAGGCGGTTCATTTAAAACGGTTAAGGTGACGCCTTCAGGGATAGATGCAAAAAACCTGTTTGAAAAGAGTATTTTGTCTTTAAAGCGTTTCAGAGCTGAACAGCTATCTTTAAGAAATCAGATAGATGAGCTTGATGCGCTGCTGAGAGAGTCCGAAGCTGACAG
>CAZRLQ010000253.1:3789-3893 GCA_964600725.1 uncultured Desulfobacterales bacterium | reverse complement strand
TTACACCTTAAATAACGCAATTTTTTGTCTCGACAAAGGGGTACACTTCACCATAGAGCGTAGAATTGGCAGGCTGAAGGAACGTCATGGTAAGGTTGCCAAGT
>CAZRLQ010000253.1:0-3779 GCA_964600725.1 uncultured Desulfobacterales bacterium | reverse complement strand
AGCTCAAAACTTTACACCTTAAATAACGCAATTTTTTGTCTCGACAAAGGGGTATACTTCAATCTCCTGGATTGTCTGATCGGAAACGGTGCTCTTCAGGGTAAAAACGTTCTGGAGATAGGTCCCGGGATTGGCCAATTCACCGACTATTTCTTTGGGCATAAAAATCTAAACGATTACCTTGGTGTTGATATCGCTGAAGTTTCAGTTAACGAACTAACAAAAAGATTTGGCAAAAGATTTGAATTCAAAGAAGGTGATTTTGCCTCGTCTCATATCATGGAATCTGTAGGAGAGGAGAAATTTGATATTGTATTTGCTGCAGCCGTTCTCCTGCACATCATGTCTAATAATGGCTATTGTCAGTTTATTGCAAATATCAGCTGCGCCCTAAAGAATGGAGGGATATATATTGGGATGGAGCCAATATCATTTCTTCCGAAAGAAGAAACTGACAATATCAATAAGTCACTGTCGGCCCATAACAAGGTATTTAGATGGGAAGAACTGCATCGATGCTTTGAAAAAAACGGCCTCATTGTGGAATCTTTGATTCCTCTATTCTCCATAATGAATACACCCCTTGACACATCAAAGATAAATGAAATAAGGGCTAATGCCTTGAACAGCCTGGTTGTCGAGAGCGCGAAAAATGCCAATGAAAACCAGGATCTGATTAATGCGGTAAGATTTATTGATAAAAACCTGATTACAGAGTACCAGACTGGACTTTCTGAATGGGCAGTCGTTTGCAGAAAGGGGGAAATTGCAGAAAATAAACGCCTACCGAAATCAGTCAGCTATAAATCTCTGCTGAAGCAGCTCTCTGCGAGCGTTGAAGCGCGGGATAAGATCCCGGATGTAAATAACTTATTGAAAAATTTTGAGAATGCCGGATATGATGCGGGCAGGTTGATTGAGAATTTTATACCCTACCATAAGAAACATGTCGAAAAATTTATATCCTTTGAACCTGTCGAACCGCTGACAATAAAGGCAGAAGAAATCGGCAACGGAACATTTCATATAGATATGCTTTTGCGAAATTCTAACGGAGGTCAGCTCGTAGTTCAAAATCTTCGTTATGTTTCCCAACGCACGCTTCATGGCAATTTGGTTTTTAATCCCCTGAAGAGCTATCTTTTTAATGTGGTATCCAAACTGAAACTTGCAACACTCCCGAAGGACAGCATAAAAACTTATGTGTTTAATGAAAAGCTGAAGGAAGATATACAGGCAAATAAACTCGTTTACACGTGGGAACGTGCATATCCGGGGACACAATTTATGCATTTTAGAAGTTTGGCGACGATTGCTCGAAGGTATGCATTTGCGCAAAGATATATAGAGGGAAAAGATGTATTGGAAGCAGCCAGTGGGTTTGGATATGGTGCTGCATCATTTAGTAATCGGGCGAGTTCTATTATGGCATTGGATGTGGCTGAAGAAAATGTAGCATTTGGGAAAAGAACCTATGGATTTGAGAATATCTCCTGGCGGCAAGGTGATGTTATAGAATGCCTTTCAAAAATTTTTCATTTGATACATATGTCTCTTTCGAGACAATCGAACATCTTAAACGTGAAACTATCCCAGTATATCTTTCCGAGGCATCGAGAGTTTTGCGACCTGCCGGCATTTTTATCGTCTCTACGCCTAATCTGAAAACTCGTGAAGGTAAAATTGATAATCCTTACCACATATCAGAAATGTATTACGAACAGTTGAAAGAATATCTGGAGAAAACTTTTTGATAAGGTTCACTACTACAGCACAAAAAGCTTAGCTATATACTGGGGCGCCTATCCATCATGGGCAGACGGATTCATAGCAATTTGCGAGAAAAGTTAAACTAAAGCGAATTCCGTATTTTGGGACGTGCCGGAAGTTCAGAGGAAGGGAAACTCAGAGATTTTTGATAGAAATCTAATCATTCCAAAACAAAAGGAATACTATGGAAAACTCAGAATATATTCTTGGGATACAGATCGGTCATGATGCATCCGCAGCCGTCATTGATTACAACGGAAGAATCCTTGCCGCTATTGGCGAAGAGAGGCTCTCCAGGAAGAAAAATCATTTTGGCGTTCCCATAGAATCGGTACGGGAATGCCTTAAGATATGTAACATCCGTAATAACGAAATAGATAAAGTTGCTTTAGCGGTTTCAAGAATTCCGACCAGATATATAAAGGGTTATGAGCATTTGGAAGGATATGCTGTAACGGCCCAATTAATGAATCAATACAAGGACATTAACGCCATTATCAATTTTGAAAATTTTCAGAACGACTTTGGCCTGACAACGCAGGATCTCAGATGGGTGGATCATCATTTAGGCCATGCCGCGTCCGCCTATTACACATCCGGATTTGATGACTGTATGATTATAACGGTGGATGGAACGGACGGCATTTATTGCGCATCTGCGAATGTAGCAAAAAACGGCATTATCAATAGAATGGCAAGGAGTTTGGATATATCATCCCCAGGTTATTTTTACAGTTTCATTACTGAACTTTTGGGGTTCAAAAGAAACAGGCATGAGGGGAAAATTACAGGGCTTGCCGCATACGCAGAACCGGAAAATGCCTTTCATCTTTTTAAAAATTGTATCAAGACTTCAGACAATAAACTGGGCTTTGAGCTTGGTTTCAACCCCTCACAGACCCTGAATGTAAAATGGCAAAACTCAAACCTGCAGCTTCCTTTGGATACTATTAAAAATATTGATTCATATAGCCGTGAAGAGATTGCCTCCTCTGCTCAGTTTTTTATTGAAAATATCCTCTGCGATCATATCGCCGGGATGGCCGGATTGACAGGAATGCGCAAGGTGGCTCTTGCCGGCGGCGTGTTCGCAAATGTCAAGGCAAACCAGAAAATCCTTGAATTGCCGGAAATCGATGAAATCTATATCCATCCGAATATGGGTGACGGGGGACTTGCCGCAGGTTCAGCCCTTATGGTTTGGGCAGATGAACTTATCGGAATGAAAAAGGTCCCGTGGCCACAACGCATTGATAATGTGTATTTGGGTCATGATTCAGATGAGAAAGCCTTGGAATCCAGCTTTGCCGGCCATAAAAATCTGAACGTCCGTTATGTAAAAAACATTGAGAAATTGATTGCTGGAAAAATGGCTCAAGGAAAAGTCATTGGCCGCTTTAATGGGCGCATGGAATACGGACCAAGAGCGCTTGGAAACAGAAGTATCCTTGCAGCGCCGGTAGACAGATCAATCAATGACTGGCTGAACAAGAGACTTGGAAGAACCGAGTTCATGCCGTTTGCCCCCAGTGTAAAAGAAGAAAGCGCTTCAGATATTTTTGAAGGATTTCAGGCGGGGTGTTTCCCGGCGGAGTTTATGACCATCACTTTTGATGTAAAAAAATCCTGGAGAGACAAGATCTCCGCAGTTGTGCATGTTGACGGAACTGCAAGGCCTCACGTGGTCAAAAAGAGTGTAAACCCAAGTTACTATAAAATTATTGAAGAATACGAAAAATTGACCGGTATTCCGGTGATATTGAATACAAGCTTCAATCTGCATGAGGAACCTATTGTCTGTAAACCGGAAGACGCGGTCAAAGCTTTTGACCAGGGCAGATTGGATGCCGTGGCGATCGGAAATCTAATGATATCAAAAAAAAGAGCAAAAGGCCGTCTTCTTTAGAGCTTTGATATTTTATAATGGACCCCAAAATTTGGACAGTGTGTTAAGTTACTGAAGTTTCCCGTTTTTTTGGGAGGCTTAGCAGATCGCGGAGTAATTTCCT
>CAZRLQ010000252.1:1840-3917 GCA_964600725.1 uncultured Desulfobacterales bacterium | reverse complement strand
CAGTCGGTCATCGGGTATCCGCGACTGTTTTCATACTCTTCATCAAAAAGGTTATTCACATAGACTTTTAGAACCGCATCTTTGATAAAACCGTACTTTTTGACAAGTGTCTGTTCTATGGCAAAATCGAATACGTGATAGGCCGCCATCGGATTGTCGTAACAATTCCAAAAATCTGAGCCGGGTGGATCTTCCTCGCATACTTCAGCAATCTGTTCATCCTGAAATTTATAATCCAAAAGGAGCAGTGTTTTTTCAAAAAGATTATACCGAAGCCCTGCATTAACCCTGTTTTTGGCCCGATCGCCCAGTTTTTCACCCGCAACCCCCGCAGGGCCTGTGTTCGGGCCTCTATATCTCCAATAATTATAGGCATAACTGACATAGAACGAGAGTGGATCGATAATATGTCCATTCAGTTCCACTTCAACGCCTTCCTTGATAACTTTATCAAGATTGATCTTTCTGCGTCCCCAGGGAGACTTTTTGTAATAGGCGCTGCTGCGGTCAGCGGAAACCACATAATCTTTTATTTCATAATGGGAATAATCGATCTTCAAGCTGATGTCTTTCCAGATTCTTCTTGTAATCGCTAAATCATATCCAATGCCGTGTATGGGATCGACCTCGATCCCTGATCCCCAACTTCAGATCTGGCAATAGGACTTTGGAGTCCATATCCTGCTGACACCTGCGGATATGGAAGTATCTCTTAATAGATCAGATAAATCATCAAGTTCATATGTAAGAAAAGATTTTGGGACAAATTGATGATAACCCTTTTTTATCTCATCTTTTTGTATTGCCGGATTGCAGTATACGCCTGATCTTATATTTTTATTATTCCACCAGATGTTAATATCCTCATACCTGAGACCGGCGGTCAGGGTAAGCCTCGGTATGATATTCCATCTATCCTGGATGAATCCTGCATAACTTTCATCCATTTTTTCCCATCTATAGCGAAGCTGCATAAAGTCAAACCCCACAGTTACGAGATGATCTTCGAAAAGCCGGAACTCATTTTGAATATTTGTGCCGTATGAATTCCATTCCGTTTTATAGCGCCATTTCTCCCCTTGCTCGTAATGATATATCTGATCCTCATGACTATAATAGGCTCCTAACTTCCATTCGCCGATAATGGTGGGCTGCTTAATGTTTAATCGAAAAGAATACGGTTCTTTATCGCGACGGGGTTCATCCAGTGGATTGGAGCCGGATTCGGTTCTGGGATAACTTCCGTCATAATAGTCTTTGTATCTTCCTTTTGGATCGTTATTTACTGGTCGTTCACGTTTTGCATCCTGATAAGTTACATTCAGACTGATGTATCCATCAGAAGGAAGAATATAACCAAACCGTCCGGATATTGTATCTATATCAGCCCTGTTGTTCCTGAGATAACCATTGGTACGATACTTTTCATATGAAAAATCATAAATAAATGAGTCTGCCCCGCCATCTACATTAAATCGGTGGGTCTGGGTGTTATATGAGCGATAGCTTGTCATCACCTTAAAATTCGGTTTCAATGTTTCACATCTTTTCGGGGTCCTGGTTTTTATGTTGATCACACCTCCGAGAGCCCTGCTTGAATAGAGCGCTGAATGAGGCCCGGAAATTATCTCGATGCTCTCTATCTGTCCGAACGGGATAGTGGAGAAATCTACAAAATGTCCGCCCTTATATCCGCCGACTTTTTCAACGGATAAACCATCCGTGGCAGTTACAAAGCCGCGAGTGTCAAAACCCCGCATATAAACATTGTCGTTTGTTTCAACCAGATCGCTGCTTCCGCGAAAATCTATTATGGCCCGGTCTTTTAAGATATCGACGATATTTTGCGGAGTGCCGGGTGTTTTGTACTTTTCCACATGTATAATTGTGCTTTGGGGTGTTATTGTAATACCCTCCTTTTCTCCCGGCGCTGTCACGGTTATCTGTTCAAGCCTGACCGCTTCTTTTTCCTCCTGGGCAGAGGTTAGGCAAGGAATGAGAACAGTTATGAATAAAATAGCTAAATATGGATATCCGATCTTAAGTCCTTTCTTCATGGTTAAGTTTTGTCTCCTTT
>CAZRLQ010000252.1:0-1740 GCA_964600725.1 uncultured Desulfobacterales bacterium | reverse complement strand
TGCCGAGGCTGCTGTGCCTTGCTTGTTTTACGATTTTTAAGGACGATATCTGTCCGTTTGCCGCGATCACAAACCGAATCATAACCCTTCCTTCAATATGTTTTGATTTGGCGGATTCAGGATATTTTTTGCAGCTTTCTATTTTAAGCCTCACCATTTCAAAATAGTCGTTGGAGGTAAAATAGTCGCCTGCGCCTGTCATGGCTCCGGGCTGCCAGTCTGAGATATTCAGCCCACTGCCGTCCGGCGCCTCCGGCATGCTTATGCTCTCCATAAGGGAATCGGGCAGATCTTTTGCATTATCAACTTTAACAGACTTAAAACGCGGAACCACTCTTTTTTGAACAGAAATCCGTTTAACCTCATTCGGCTGAGAGACTCTTTTCGGTCTTGATCTCGGCCTTGGAATATTGCGCGCAACCGCTTTTGTTACATTCGCAAGGGTAAATTCCAGATATGTTAATGCATGGGACTTGTATATCCTGGAGATATGAAGAAATATAACCAGATGAATGCACAGAGAAATAAGAAGAAGGTATTTAAAGAGCCGGTTCGGCTTTTTATCATTTTCAATCCCAAAGCTGTTCATTCTTTTTCCGTTGCCAGACATAATCTCCCCGCGCCCGCGGCTTTGGCCATATCCATGACTTTAACCGCTTTATTGAGCATCACTGCCCTGTCGGCCTTAATAACAACCAGTACGTCCTGGCGCCCGCCGATTTTTTCTTTCAGGCTTTTAAAAAGATCGCCGTAGGACAGCTTTATATTTTCGATAAATGCATTTCCCTGTTTGTCCACATATACCGTGATCTCCTTTTGCGTCTGAGGAGAAGAAGCACGGGCCTGGGGGAGTTTGATCTTTATCCCTTCATCAACCATGAAATTGGTGGTGAGAAGAAAATAGATCAAAAGCATAAAAACTATATCTATTAAAGGAGTAAGAGGGGACTGTATCTGATATACCGGTCTTTTTTTTCTGTGAACAAGCATATACGCTCCTTTACCCTTTTTCCGGCCCAAGGGCCTTGACAAATAAGACAGAACCGTTTTGAAGACGGGCTTCGTATCTTTCCACCTGCGCAAGGAGATAGCTGTGAGCCACTATGGTCGGAAGAGCCACCGCCAGGCCGAGGGCTGTTGTCAGCATTGCCTCCCAGATTCCGCCTGCCAGAACAGCGGCATTCACCTTTCCGCCCATCTGCTGGATCACCATAAAGGCCTTGATCATTCCTATGACCGTGCCAAGCAGCCCTAAAAGCGGGGCGATATTTCCGATGGTTGCAAGAGTCTGGAGATAAGCGGAAAGCCCTCTTATCTCCTGTTCCGTGGCATTTGCGATAACCGTTTCAATAGTTTCCCTGTCATGATCCTTTACTTTCATTGCCTGGGAAAGCACCTTGCCCATTGGCGAGTCGCTTCCATTAACAGTTTCAAAAGCCTGCTTTTCATCTCCCTGTTCCAGAAAGCGGGCCGTTTTTTCAGCAATGCCGCTCCCCTTGCGCCGCATCCTGGCAAAATTGATTACCCTTTCAATAAATATAGCGAGGGCAAGAACCGAACAGAGCAGTATCGGGATTACAAGAATCCCGCCCTTTGATAAAAAATCGATCATAGTTATTTCTCCTTATTTTTTAGCAGCAACATCTTCAATATCCGGATTTCCGTCAAAATCGAGATCTTTTTTACGTTTGACAAGCGCTTCGGCTTCATCATATTCTTCCCATATATCCGGCCGGCCGT
>CAZRLQ010000251.1:0-3927 GCA_964600725.1 uncultured Desulfobacterales bacterium | reverse complement strand
TCAAACGGTCTTACAGCCGTACTCACCAATCTCATGGCGGACGGCCCGGCTGCAGCAGCCGTCGGTCCGATTACACTCAATATGGCTGGACTGGTTCATCCTGGAACAACCTATCTTCCTTTTATGGCGATGTCCACTGCTATTGCTTCTTCTTTTGCATACTGTCTGGTTATCGGCACCCCTCCAAATGCCATTGTTTATGCCAGCGGTTATCTGGAACCGAAGGATTACTTTAGAGTCGGAATCATTGTGTGGGTTTTTGTCAATATACTTTTACTTGTAATTACAGGAGCATATTGGGCGTTTAGAGGATTTGGCGGGCTTCCTGGTTTCTGATTTTTATAAGTATAATTTGATTTATCAGTACCTTAAAGTCAAAGTGCCTAAGAGAAACGGAGAAACGGAGAAACGGGGATGGGGAAAAACGGGAAAACGGAGATCCGCGATGAACCAATATCTCTAACCCGCTGAAGTCGTACCGCGACTTTAGGCATTTTAGGCACTTTAGCTCACCCATAGGCACTTTTTGCTCATCTATTGTATCATGTCGAATTTATTAAGAAAAAAAAGGACAAAGCAGTGGAGATAAATGATCAAAAACAGGTCGGCAGACAGCAAAAAATTCTGTTTTTCAGCGATGGGAAGATATATTTTACAAGGAAGACAGAACGGTGGTTTTTTTTTGTTTTAACAATTATAATGCTTGTATGCGGTGTTTTTGCAAAATCAGGTCTATTTTAACCGGCATTCTGTTATTTATTGTCCATCTTAGAATCGGGGATTTTTGTTCAAAATCAAGGCAGCAGATATTGAGCAAAAAGACAATTTTAAGTTTAATAGCTGTGACCCTGTCTGCGCTTAACCGCACGCGGACAGGGGCGGGCATGTCCAGGCAGTCTCCGGGCGAAAGTGAATATTTTTAAGCAAAAAAGATGGAAAATTTCAGCTCTGGAACATATTTTGATACGCTTACCCAACTGCTTAAAGAGCCTGGAAATTTTTTCAGCAAGATTCCGCAGGATGCCGGGTTTAAAGAGCCTTTTAAATTTCTGTTTCTTTCCGGTCTCTTTTTTATGATAGCCAGCCTGATCAGCAACATGCCGGAAAAACCGGTCATCATGGGAATGATCTTTTTAATCAACGCAATAGGTATAGCCTTTATCACCTGCGGATTAGCATACATGACGATGGTCATGATCATGGGAAAACGTGTGACATTTGCCAGGCTGTTCGGCATATACGCCTTTTCATCAGGCGTTACCCTTCTTGCTTCATGGATTCCTTTTGGTTTTATTATTGCCGAACCATGGAAATGGTTCCTTATCGGAACCGGAATGACAAGATCGTGCGGTTTCAGATTGAGCCAGGCAATTTTGATAATCGCTGTATCCGTAGGCGCTCTCTATCTACTTTTCTGGTCCGCCCTCCCATTGGTTGCACAAAGGTAAAGATAGCCCGGATTGCCGTTTTATTTTTCTTTGCAGCGCTATTTTTAATGCAGATTCAGCACCATAGAGAATGACCCTTTTTTTTGCCCGCGTGATGCCGGTATAGATAATCTCACGAGTCAGCAGCTTATGGTTTTCATCATCCGGCAATACTACCAGCACATTATTAAACTCAGACCCCTGACTTTTATGGACCGTCATGGCAAATGCAAGTTCCCAGCTCGGCAGCGAGTCCATGGCAAAACCGGTATAAGAGCCGGACCGTTGGAAAAAAGCACGATAAACTCCATTTACATCTTTAATGACCACACCTGCATCTCCATTAAAGAGTTCTTTTGAGTAGTCGTTTCTGGTAATAATAATTAAAGCTCCCGGGAAAATATCATTTTTTGCCGTCCCTGACGCTATTTCAAAGCTCAGATATTGAGCTATTATACGGTTTATTCCAATGCACCCATAAAATCCGTTTCGCAAAAGAGATAAAATTTTAGCTTGCTCTATTGTTTTAAATATTCGCCGCAGCAGATCCTGTTTTAAATCGGAATCAGGACTTTGGCCAAGATCCATCTCACCTGCTGTTAAAATCAGATCTTTAAAACTTTTATTATCACTATTTGTCGGGTTTAAATAATAATAGTCCGTCCACAGCCTGAGGTGATCTTTCCACTTTTTTACACCTGCTGACTGTACAAACGCCCAATTATCCGGTTTCAGATCAAGGGCTGAATCAAAGGAAGACGGGATTTTACGGAGGAATTTTCCATGGTTTATCTGTTTTGCCATTTGAAAAAGATTTGTACCTGATCTGTATGTATTTTTTAAAACTATAAAACGGTTTTCAAACTTTTTGGCACTGTATCTGTCATTGATTTTATCAATATGTGCTTCCGGGTGCGCACCTTGAATCATTTCAGCAAAAACAGCACCCGCTTCAACCGACGGCAGTTGATCCCTGTCTCCGGCAAAGATCAGCTTTGTTCGATCAGAATCTACAGCACGCAGAAATTTTTCCATCATTACAAGATCAACCATTGAAACTTCATCAACGATAATCAGGGATGCAGGAATCGGATTTGTTTCGTTGAAATAAAAATCATGTTTATGACTTCTGTATTTTAAAATCTTGTGCAGCGTGTTTCCATTAAGTTTCAGCAGGCGCTTATCTTCCAGGGACGGAGTCTGTATGGTACCTATATTGTACTGGATTGCTTCCGTTATCCTTTGGGCTGCCCTGCCGGTCGGTGCGCCTAAAAAAATCCGGCTGCTGTCAATTCCTGCGCGAATGAAACATCTGAGGATATTGACTATAAGTGATGTTTTTCCTGTTCCAGGTCCCCCTGAAATAATGGAAAATTGAGAGTTAAATGTCAGTCTTATTGCATCTAATTGATACGGGTCTTTTTCTATGGCTTTATCACCCTTTGCACTGCGTATGGAAAGCTGATCTGAAAAGATCTCATCTAAAAACCGCTCAACCTGATTATCTGAAATCTTAAAAGATGGCTCTGCCTGCAACAGAGTCTTCAGCCGCTCTTGAAGTCTGTTTTCATAGACATAAAATTTTTGAAAATATAAAAGTCTCTTTCCTCTTCTTTCATCGAGGATAAGCGGCAAATAATCATTTTCATCTGTTGCAATCAGCCTTTTATATCTGTTTTTAGAAAGGCCGCTTAAAAATTTATCAGCGATATCTTCAGCTTTCTCCTTTTCCATAAAAATATACAACCTGTCGGAAAGTTCCTTGATATTAATCTCTAAACAGAGGCTTCCTTCCTGCAGTATATCAAACATGACCATCAAGACTGCAAAGAGTACGGCATCAGATTGATATCCTCCAAGTTCAAGCAAATCCCGTATCGTCATATAATCGAGAAAAAAGAGAGTATGTTTCCGGAAAAAAGGATAGCGATTTTTTATTTGTGTAATATCTTTTTCTTTAACTATCTGGAAATTTCTAAGCTTCTGCAAAAGCCGGTTTTCATCAATATCAGGTTCTATCATTCTATTTATACTCTGTTGATTGCAGCAGCCATACAGCCGGCTCCAAATCCGTTATCTATATTTACAACGGCAATATTTGAGCTGCAGCTGTTTAACATGGCGAAAAGGGCAGCCAAACCGCCAAAACTGACGCCATATCCAATACTTGTAGGGACGGCGATTACCGGACTGCTTACCATTCCGGCAACAACGCTGGGAAGCGCCCCTTCCATTCCGGCAACAACTATAAGAACAGATGCGCCATCAATCAGCTCTTTATGATCAAACAGCCGGTGTATGCCTGCAACACCGACATCAAAAACAGAGTCCACGTCGTTTCCCATAGCTTCGGCAGTCAGATAAGCTTCTTTTGCAACCGGTATATCTGCGGTGCCGGCTGAAATAACAAGTATCTTTCCTTGTCCATTTTTTGTAATTCTGTCTTTTTTTAAAATCACCATTTCCGATTATAATTATTAAATAATCATCCGATAAAAAT
>CAZRLQ010000250.1:0-3942 GCA_964600725.1 uncultured Desulfobacterales bacterium | reverse complement strand
AAAAAACAAAAAAGAATTAAGAAGCCGGAGAACAATAATGGCGATTCAACTCTATTTCAGTAATCAACTGGAACAATTAGCAGAAAAGTTCTCAGAAATAATCTGTTCGGCAAACAGCCAAAAAGCAAATATTTTTGAACCTGCTCTGGTGATTGTACCTAATCCAAACCTGGTAAAATGGCTGCAGCTCCTTTTAGCGGAAAGTCAATCAGTTATGATGAATATTGACTTTCAATACATGGAATCAGGAATGTGGAATCTGCTGGCAAATCTTGATCAAAACGATGAAAAACCGGAAATGCTTGATCAGAGTCTTTTGCAGGTTCTGCTCCTTTATGGGTTCTTAAACCAGAAGGAGAATGAAACCGATTTTGAACCATTCAATAAGTATCTTTTTGGGTCAAATGGCGGCAGCACGCAGGATTATGCCGGCAGAATATGTCAGCTTTCTGAAAAGATGGCCTACCTGTTTCAAGAATATGAATTTCACCGTCAGGAGATGATTAAGATATGGCGCAGCAATACCGGTGATTTGAAAGGAATGGAGCTTTGTCAGCAAAAACTTTACCTGAAAATAAAAGATTTGCAAAAGAGGCTGTTTGGAAAAACGGGACGCCGGTTTCTTTCTTTAAAAGAATATGCTGATGCTCTTTTTTTAAAAAAAAACCAGATTCCTGAATATAACGGATCCCAAAAAGATGTGCATTTTTTTGGATTGTCTCAGATTCCGTCTTTTCATCTGCAGCTTATTGAACGACTGAAAGATTATTTTCAAATCTTTATTTATGCTTTAAATCCTTCAAAAGAGTTCTGGGAGGACATAAAAACACCAAAAGAAAAAAACTGGATTAAAAGGAAAAAAGCAACAAATTTCAAGATCAAACATGCAGAAAAAGTACAAAGCGAGTTTTTATCTTATGAAGATAATCAGCTTTTATCATTATGGGGAAGACCTGGGCGGGAAAGTATCCGTCTTTTGTGCGAGCTGACCGATTATGATTTTAATTTCTGTTTTACCAAAGAGAATTGCCCTGCAAATCTTCTGCAGCAGATTCAAAAGAGTATCTTTACCCTTTCTTCCGGCGAAATTAAAACAAAAGGCTGCACCCAGGACATCTCTTTACAAATTTTTGCATCTCCCAGTATCTATAGAGAGGTCGAAACGGTATACAACAGCATCTTATATAATTTAAAGCAGCAAAAATCTCTCAGGTTAACCGATATAGCTGTTCTTGTACCTGATATTTCAAAATATAAGCCGGTTATTGATTCTGTTTTCATGCGCAAACAAAAATGCATCTCTTACAATCTCATTGATCCCCATGCTGGAACAGAAAGCCTTTACGGCAGCGCTGTATTGGGAATTCTGGAACTCGCAGCCGGAAGATTTTCACGAAAAGAAGTTTTTAATCTTATATTGAATCCATGTTTTATGCACAAATGGAAGATTGATATGGATGAAATAAAGATATGGGCAGGCTGGACAGAAGCTTTAAATATTTTTCATACATTTGACCGGAAATCGAAAATGATAAAAGGTTATCGGTCAAGCAGCCAATATACATGGAAACAGGGTCTTTTAAGGCTGAAGTTGTCGAGAATCATGTCTGATCCCAAGGAGTCGGAAGGAGGCGATCTGTCTGCTTTTAAACATTTCCAAAAGCTGGTTCCGTTTAACGATATAAACACGGGCAACCAGGATCTTTTGGAAAAATTCTGCATGATTATTGAAACATTGCAGCAAGCGGTAAATGATTTAAACAAAATACATCTGTCCGGGAAAGAGTGGAAGCAGCAATTTTTTAATATATGCGACAATATTTTTGAAATTCCGGCGGATTTAAAGGGTGAAACCTCTGTTTTACACAAATTAATCCAGGCGTTTGAGAATTTGAAATTTTATGATCTGCTCTGCGAAGATCCATCAATAAATAACAGAGGTAAAAGAATCAAAATTGAGCTGATCAGTGAATTTGTTAAATCAAATTTAAGTTCAATACCCGGCAGCTATGGTGATTATTTAACAGGAGGCGTTACTCTTTCCGCTCTTCAACCCGCAAGACCCATACCTTTTAAAATTATTTATATACTCGGAATGGAAGAGGGAAATTTTCCAGGCAAAGCAGATAAATCATCGTTAGATCTGCGTCTTGCAAAAAGATTGATTGGAGATATCAGCCTGCCCGAGCGGAACTGCTATCTTTTTTTAGAAATGCTGCTGTCTGCGCGTCATAAGTTTTATATCAGTTATATCTCAAGAGATTTACAAAAAGACAAAAGCTTGCAGCCCTGCTCATTGGTAAATCAATTGATCAGATATATTGAACAATCTATCTTTTCAAATAACCAGAAATTCAAGATTGCGAAGATACCCCTAAAAGGGAGCAGTACCAGATATCTTGACAAAGATGATGCAGATAATTTTTCTGATGTCATGGTCAATTACTCCATATCTGACAGAATATCCTGCTTCCGCTCAAACTGTTTATGGAAACAGGTGATCGAAAAGGCTTCAAAAGATGATCTGAAAATTGTGGAAAGCTTTTCGCCCGATTTTACAATACCAAAAAACAGATCAACAGAAGAAATCGATTGCATTGAAAAAATTGATTTGAACCATTTGAAAAAATTTTTGGAAGATCCTGTCACACAGAGCATTAAAAAAGATTTGGATCTATTTGAAGAAGAAGGCAGCATAGAGGAGATTCTTTTAAATGAAGATGAACCTTTTTATTCTAAGTTTCCGGTTGATTATAACCTGAAAATCGAATCTATCAAGCTTTGGCTGGATATGGAATTTTCATCAGCCGATTCAATCTCAGAAAAACTAAAGCCTGAAATGATTTATGAACTCTTTTATGATAGTTTTTACAGAAAAGGTGAAACGCCTGAAGGCGCATTTGCGGTATCAGATAAAAATAACCTGAAAAATGAAATTGCCGGTCGAATTGAAGCAATTATCTCATCGATCCTCGATCAGATGAAATCCAGCAAAAATTTATGCCGGGCGGTTTTTATCGGAGAGCAGGGTGATGAGTATATTCCTTCCATAAACGGACTTTGCGTTAAATATTTTGACCCGGTAAAGCTTAAAGTCAAAACATTTAACAAAAATGGCAAGGCCGTTGATCGAATGGTGGAAATTTGCGGCCAGCTCCCATGGGTATGGAAAGACCGGTTTTCAACTGATGAAAAGAGATGGCATGCTCTGGTTTTAACCGGTTCTTCCCGGAAAAATGCAAAGGAGCCGGATAAATATATACTCAAACCGGTTTTATTCTATCTGCTTTCCCTTGCAAGCGGGCAGAACTTTGAATGGAGCAGCGATTCAAAGATAACCTTTCATATTCTTTACAAAGAATCCGTCAAATCCTGGACTTACCGATTTACCGCCGGCAAAGCTGTAAAATATTTGGAAAGCCTTGTTTCAGATTATTTGAATCAAAACAGGCTGGAGTGGATGCCGTTTGAAATTGTAAAAGATTCTGTAATTAAAGCACGGAAACTAACGGGCGGAAGGGACGATAATTATGATAAGATAGATGAAACATACAAAGATAATTTTCAGATTCAGCTCAAAGAGGCTTATCTTCAGGAAAATGCCTATCTTGTTAAAGCGGTGAGGCCTGAAATACCTGAAAATGCCTTTGACAAAGCCTGGCAGCGATTTCAGATCTTTTATCAGCATCTGGCGGAATGAATGGTTGATCACATATTTTGCCAGTTTTTAGAGGGGTCCGGGATGCAATATAAAAAGCCTAAACGGATATTTGAAGATTCCGGCGTTGTGAATCCCAAAGACGCCTGTCACGTACTTCTTGACAACGTAACGAATACAAGGGGACAGGATATTAAAACAATGGTTATATGGGAAGATACTTTCCCATAAACAATGGTGGGTGAATTATGCACGCCGCAAAAACACCGGATAGAGGGAAAAAA
>CAZRLQ010000249.1:0-3977 GCA_964600725.1 uncultured Desulfobacterales bacterium | reverse complement strand
ATAGTCAGCCGCCGACAGCTAATGGC
Source organism: uncultured Desulfobacterales bacterium (assembly GCA_964600725.1). Lineage (GTDB taxonomy): Bacteria > Desulfobacterota > Desulfobacteria > Desulfobacterales > CAZRLQ01 > CAZRLQ01. Next base: position 3,951 of record CAZRLQ010000249.1, on the reverse strand, counting down.
CGGCATCCGTTTATGTTTAAAAAGTGTAAACTACAGAATGAAGGATGCCAATAAAGCAGACCAAAACAAGATTTAAGTCCTTCTCACCACTCATTGTAAGGTACACCATTTAAGCCGATTAAATCACTGCCGCTGTATACGTCATAAACCCCCCCCTCTTCTTCCTCCTCAGGAGGAACGAGAATCCATGTAGATGCCGAACGGGTAAAAGGGTCATTTGGAACCCCCCTTATATATTTTTTTTCCGAAAGCTCTTCAAGACTTTCAGGATATCTTCCATGATCGGCGTAATACTGATCGATTACATCCCTGAATGTAAAAAGCGTTTGTCTAAGCGAGGTTTCCTTTGCTTTAATAATGTACCTTTGCATGTTAGGCACAGCTATTGTCGCCAGGATACTGATGATCGACATCACTATCATCAATTCTATAAGAGTAAAACCTTTTAGATTATTTTTCAATATTCTTCTGCTGCCTTACCAATCTTTATAATAAGTGCCGTCTAAAGCCTGTTTGTCGCATCTGGTATATATGTCGTAAACATCTTGTCCCCCCCATACTTCGCTGGCAGGATCGTCGCTATAGGATCGAAGTCCCCATTTTCCATCTTCCACCATAGGATCTTTTGGAATTCTTCTTAAAAACTTTTTTTTGTAAGGCACAGGTCCCTTGATCTCAACGCCTTCCACCAGTATCTCCAGATTCTTGGGATATCCGCTCATAAGACCGTCTAATGGAATTAATCCTTTATCAGAAAAATCTTTATACTTATCAATCGCTTGTCGAATAATTCTAAGATTCTGCTTCAATTCAAGCTCTTTTACTCTTTTGGAAGAAATTACAGATAAAGGCAAAATCCCTGTTGACAAAATGGTCAAAATCGCCATTGTCACCACAAGTTCTATAAGGGTCACACCTTTGCAACTGCAAAAACGAATTTTCATCTCTCTTCTTCAAACTCTTTGGAAGATGTCGAATCTGTTTGCGACATATCCTTGTTTTCCTTTTTTTCGAGAATATTCTTTTCCCCTTTTGAATCTTTTTTATCTTTTATAATATATTCTTTTTTGGGCCGATTAAGGTAAAGATTCTTTCGATTAACATAACTTTCATAAGGTTCCCTTAATGAAAAATCTTTTTCTTTGCCCGACCAGAATTTCATTACCCCGGCTCCTGGAATCTCCTGATCTTTGATTAAAATAGGCGTAATCACCATAAGGACGTCTTTTTTATTACCTTCATTATTTAAACTGGAAAACAGACGGCCTAAAACCGGAATTTCACCGAGGTAAGGCACCTTGCGAACCGTCTCTTTTTCTTCATCGCTAATCAGACCGCCGATAATTACTGCTTCATCATCGCGCAAACTCAAGACGGTTTTAGCTTTACGTGTTTTAATGGCATACTGGGGATCATCAAGTGTGCTTAAATTCGGCCCCAAGGCACTGACTTCTATATTCAATTTCAGTGTAATTTCACCATAAACATTTATAACCGGTTCGGTTTCCAGTTTTATTCCGATATCAAAATATTGAAAATCAGATGTCACATCACCTGTTGAAGAATCCACCCTTCTGTTTACCCGCAGCGGAATTCTCTCTCCAATATGAATTGATGATTTTTCTCCATTTTTCACCCGTATCTGCGGTTTTGCCAGAGTTCGTGTTTCCGCGTCCTGCTTTAAAAGATAAAGCGTTGCAGTAAGTTTTGAAAGCATCAATTCTTTGCTTGAGATATTACCTAGTGCGTAGATTGAGGAAACATCGTTAAATGAAGATTCTTTACTTATGTCCGTTTGGGACTCACCTATGCCAAGAGTCAGAGACTCAGGGTATTCCAGACCGAGCTTTTTTTCCTTGTTCCTGCTGACTTCTAAAATTTCCACATTAAGAATAACTTCAGCCGGAGCACAGTCATTTGCATCGATAACCTTTGAAGCAATCTGTATAACATCTTTTGAGCCCCTTATAACAATTGTATTTAATTTTTCATTTGCAACGATATTCCTGGCTTTAAGAATTTTTGAGATAAGCCCCGCCGCTTTTTTTGCGTCCATATGGGCAAGATGAAATGTACGAATCTGAAGATCCTCATATATCTTGGCTTTGGCAGGAGTATTTGGATAAACAATTATCGTTTTTTCGTCAATTACCTTGGCTGCCAAATCATTTGTTCTAAGCAGCACCTCAATGAATCTATCAAAGGAGACATCGGTCATAAAAAGTGTGACTGAGCTTTCCTTTACATCTTTATCAAAAATAAAATTGATGCCGCTTAATTTACTCAAAACTTCAAAAACATTAAAAACAGGAGAATTTTTGAATTTCAAAGAAATGGGTGACTCTGATTTAGATTTTAAAACAAATTTCGGTGGACGTTTATCTTTTTTCTTCTCAAAAAGTTCCAAGGCTTCCCTGGCCTTTTTGTTATTGGGATCGAGCTTGACTGCTTTTTGAAAAACTTCCAGGGCTTGATGATATTTTTGCAATTTAATCAGGTCTTGCCCCTGGTTTAAATAAAATATAGCTTCCCTTTTTTTCCTGGCTGTTTCAATGAGCTTGCCGGCTTTCTGATTCGCCGGGTTAAAAGTGATACTTGTCTGCAATTCCTTTATTGCTTCATTAAAACGGTTTTTATTAAGCAAGACCTCTCCTTTGGACATATGAAACATAGAGGCTTCCCATCTTGACCGGGCGAGCATCAACTTAATTTCTGGATCATCAGGATGTTCTTCATGGGCCATTTGAAAAAATCGGCTGCTTTTGTCCCAATCTCCTGCCGCAGCATACTGCCTTCCCTTTGAAAGATAACGCACATGGGCAGTGCAGCCGACAATACAAAAAGCGATAATCCATAATGATATAAAAAGAATACAAAATTTTCGCTTCATTGATTTTACGATCTTATCAAAATTTTTCCAGATCGATATGAATTGCCTCATCAATATTTTCCGCTCTTAAGAAAATAGAATCCTTTGTAATATTTTCAACAAAATATTTGCCATCAATTCTGTCTCCTTTTCGGACGATCATTATATTATTTCCCTTTTCAAAAAATAAAGCGAGTTCCTTTTCTTCTTTATAAAAGCCAAAAACTCTTAACTGGCTCAGTTCCTCTTTGATCTGCCGGGCAGGGTCTTTCACAGAAGCCAAAACAGCATCAGATTCAATCGGCTTAAACACTGTATCCATATTATGATTTTCTTTAAAAAAAATATTTTTGTGCATTGTTCCCGAATGCCGGGGAGGATTTGACAGGAGATTAAGCATTACACTCGATATTTCAACCGGCTCTTCTTTACCGGAAGTATAAACTGTCTTTAAAGCCGCTTGTTTTCTTTTGCCTGTATTTGTAAGCTTGGAAACTCTTTTCTGTGTATACGGATTCATAATCCTGAAGATTAAAATTATCAAGAAAACAACCAGCAGAACCAACAAAATTTTTTTTCTTTTATCCATATTAAATCTATCCTAAGGTCTATCTAACCAGCCAAAAAGGTATTTTCATTTTGCTGTTTGAACATGCTGCGGCTGCTCTCGCCTGATTGAAAAAGATAAATGGAATAAAAAGAATGGTTAGTGCCGGGCATAAAGTTACTGATAATAAAAGAGGTTCATCGCGGATTAGCGTGATGCGCATATGAAAAGGGCTTAACGTCATTTTTGATTTAACACGGGCACGCAGTGACACGAAGTGAAGCGGTCAGCGCCAACCTTTAGCACTATCCAGGTTTCTCGAAGCATCTGGATTCCGGGCTTTCGCAGGAATGACAGTCACTTCTGCGTTCGATGCTTATTTGTTCAATAATTTCCGTGCCTGCCTGTCGGCAGGCAGGTCTCATCACTCACCACTCATTACCCTTATGCGCACATCAAAATTTATACCATAATCTATTAATAAGCATCATAGTTTTTTTCGAAAACTCAAGTATATTCACTTAAAATATGTAGA
>CAZRLQ010000248.1:0-4000 GCA_964600725.1 uncultured Desulfobacterales bacterium | reverse complement strand
AAATTTGATCTGGGCACTGTATAATTTGTAAATATTTTATTGAATCTAAATACTATAAGAAACAGGAAATGCTGAAGAATAGGCAATATGTGAAAAGATATGCCCAAAATGTGGTGCACCTTTGCTAATATGTATGTTGCAAAAAAGGGGGTTAATGCGGGAAAACAATTTTAGGCTCGCAGTGCTTACCCAAAGTGCGAGCAGATAGAGGCAATCAATGCATACCCTTCCGCTGAAAGGGATCGGGCAGGATCTCGACATTCCGGAGCGTTGTTAACAGTCATTTATGATTTTATTACAGCTTTGGAGTTACGCTGCCCAGCCCCTCAGTTTGGTTATTCTGCAGATGTACAGATGGTAAAAAGTGCGTTACAAATCGAGTTTGATTAAAATATAATGTCAGAGGCAAGCCATGGAAAGGGAAAATTTCTATATACTTCTTGAACTTTCTATTGACCCACCGGAAACGGATCCAAAAAAAATTGCAAATGCCATTAAGAAAATGCAGGCTAAATGGAGCCGTTTCCGCAACCATCCCACAAAAGCTGTCCAAGCAAAAAAATATATCGGCATGATTCCTGAAATTCGTAAGATCATGTCCAATCCCGATCTTCGCCAAAATGAAGCCCAAGAAGCAAAAAAACAATTCAAACAGAAAAAAGAAGAAAAATTTTCAAAAATTGACAGACATATCAGTATTTGCATGAGCAAAGGATTTGTCACAAAGGAAGAAACCTTCAAATTGGCAAAATTGCACTCCATTGATGAATCTGAAATTCATGAGCGGATTAAACAGAAAAAAGAAGAAAAATTTTCAGAAATTGATAAACATCTCAATATCCGAATGGGAAAAGGATACATTACTGATGAAGAAATAGCAAAACTGGCCAAACTGCATTCAACTGAAATCGACGAAATCCGCAAGCGTGTAAAATGTCCCATCAGAAAGAAAGCTAAAGAAAAAATATCAAAAACAAAACATCTTGATAAATCAATCGTAAAGGTAATCAATGATAACTTAAAAATCGTCGGTAAACCCTCTCTTTATAAGTTCCTTGAACTTCCAACTGATGCAAGTCTGGAAAAGTTGCAGGAAAAGGCTAAAAAAAAAGAGAAGGAAACGATAAATATCGGCAAAAAAGATGCTTTTGCTACTGCCTGTGAAATTTTAGCGGGTCAATGTATAGCGGTCTTTAAGTCAGAGGAGAGCAGAAATGCATATGACATAAGCAGGGCTCAATCAAATCTTAACGATTTAAATTCTGATATCGATGTTGCTGGAATGAACGGTAAAATTCGAGCAGAATATTTTGAAATACTCGTTAAAAGAGCCATTGAATTTGGAATGGATCGTGTAGAGGCGATTGAGTATATCAATAAGTATTGTAATGAAAAAAAGTGGATCATTGAAAAAACTAAAAATAAAAACCGGGTTAAAATCTTTTTTGCCGTTCTAACTGCTTTAATTTTAGCTGTTTCAGCGGGCGGCCTGATATGGGCGGCTAAAGAGAAAAAAAACAAAGATAAATATCAAAAAGTTCTGGCAAGAGTTGAAAATACAAAGAAAATGGAAGAGAAGAAAAATATATTAAATAATTATATAAAAGCACGAAAAAAAGATAAATACAGATCAAGTGCAGAAAATATGTTAAAAAAGATTCTAAATCTAAAGAAGATCAAGATTATACTAAAATTTTGAACAAAGCAGATAAATTGTGCAAAAACAAAAAATTTGATGAAGCCACATCTGTTTATGCACAATATATTATGAAATATCCCAAAGGAAATTACACGGACAAGATTAATAAGAAAATTGCAGAAGTTTCTGCTTTAATTGATGAAACCGACTATAATCTGCTAAAAGATGCGAAGTTCAGCGATGTAAATAATAGAATAAGTATATATTTAGAATATTTAAGAAAACACCCAAACGGAATACATCGAAATGATGCAAAAAAATTACTGTCAGATATAAATAGAGAATATTATATCTTTGTCAAAAAAGAGATTTATAAAAGCAAAGCCCAAGAAAATTGGGAAAAAGCCATTGAGCTTTGCAGCAAATATATCAATATTTATCCTGAAGATCAAAAATCATCGGAACTAAAGACCTTAAAATATCTTTTCCAAAAAGAAGATACAAACAAAAAAATTGTTGCCAATTTGAAGCTTAAAGCAGATGCTGAAGGTGATAATTATGAAGCTGCCGTACAAATATATTTAGATTACATCCAGGCTTATCCTGATTCCGATACAGCTCTAAAAAATAAAATTATATATGAAATACAAAGATTGAACAAACTTAAGGAATACGCAAGAATCCAGGCTGAAAAAGAAAATATAAGAAGCCTTGTAAAAAAAAACAGCCGGTTTATTGAAAAAAAAGAGGGCGTACTTACAGATACAAGAACCGGCTTAATGTGGTGCTTGATAGATTCCCAAACAGACCTTGGGAAATGTCTGGATTATGAATCAGCTATTGAGTATGTAAAAGGATTGAAAACCGGCGGATTTAAAGATTGGCGGGTTCCTGACACTAAAGAACTTGCAGAGATATACAAAAGCAAACCCTTTTTCCCATCTGACGGAAAAAGATGGTATTGGACATCAGAAAGCTATAAACGCTATATGGATGGCTGGAGCGAAGTTGTTGAAACAGTCACATCAAAGAAGGAAACCAAATGGAACAAAAAGCAGACAGAATCCTGGGAGTGTGGTACAGTACATGCAGTAAGGCCGTAATTTTTTATCCAAAGGCCGTCCATAGAAACTCGGAAATTTTAAGACCGCCTTTCTGTGCGCAACGCTCAGGCAGGCGCAAGGATTAAGCAAAAAAAATGGTTTCAACTCCTTTCACCCCTCCTTTGCATGCACCACAAAAATCTCCTGTTCTTTGAAGTTTTCTTTTCTTGACAATTGTTATTCAAACTCATTATTCTTTCCCTGAAAATAATGTTCCCTCATGGTATTGGAACAGTTCCAAATATAAGACGAGTTTCTAATATTGTTAGTTATAAATATTTGGCCCCCATTACCTGAAAGAAAGTAAGCATTTGAATACATTTTTCAATCAATACGAAGGCTCTGAAAAAAGAGTTTATTTTATATTAAATTCTTCTCAACCAGGTTTACGCGTCAACATTAACGAACGCTGGAACCGGGTGGTAAGAGCTAGCAAAGCAAAGATTATCAGCAAAATATCCAATAAATATATAGATGCATATATTTTGTCAGAATCAAGCCTTTTTGTGAGAAATGACCGGATTCTTATGATTACCTGCGGAAGAACTATTTTAATAAGGGCTGTAATTGAAATTTTAGGCATAGTAGGTAAAAAGAGTGTGGCACTTGTTTTATACGAACGAAAAAATTCACTTTTCCCAAGCGAACAACCTTCCAGTTTCGAAGATGATTTAATCTCAATGAAGCAACTCTTTCCAGGTAAAAGTTGCAGACTTGGTTCTGCAGGTTATGACCATCTGCACTTTTTCTATTCATCTGCCAACACGCCGTCAATATCCAATATTACGCTTAAACTGTTCATGCATGAACTTGATCCATATGTAATGGAACTTTTTAGCCGTACAAATTCTTATACAGCCGTCCAGATTGGCAACATTACAGGATTAAACCGAATCTGCCCTGAAATGATTACAGACAGCTATCTATTCTCTCCACCCGGTTATTCTCTTAATGGAATTTCAGAAACAAACTATTTCACGGTTCATGTTACACCCCAGCCTTATGGATCCTATGCCAGTTTTGAAACAGATATCGCTGATCACCGTTTTTTTAATGTTATCCATGAAGTCATTTCAATTTTTAAGCCGGAAAAATTTTCTTTTGTACTTCAAACAGGTATGATTGATAATTATTTCTTGCTTGATTCAATTGTTGAAAATCAAATTAAAGGATACAATATAATTGAAAAGAACCGATATGAATTTGATTGTTACTGTGCTGCATGCTTTATAAATTACGTTCGGATCTCTAAAGGAGG
>CAZRLQ010000247.1:0-4006 GCA_964600725.1 uncultured Desulfobacterales bacterium | reverse complement strand
AAACATGTTACGTCTTTTCCGCAAAAGCCTCAATGGTTATTTTATCAAACTGATAAATAGTTTCCATTTAGTCATTAATCAAAAGCGCGTTCTCCAAGATTTCCATACCGGTGGTAATTGATGCATATGCTCTGCTCTTGTATATACTGGAGAAGTTCAATCCTTCCTTCCATCATAACTTTTGTTCGAGATATATAAAATCCGGCCCGGGCGGCTTCCTTAAATACCTCTACAGGCACCCTGTCCGGCGCACCATAGCGAATGCGTTGAATTTCAGGCATCATTTTTATCAGCTCCTCATCAGACTGACGGACGATTTCAGAGTTTGCTACAAGCCTTTCAGGTTCTCTTCCCAACAAAAAATCGACTTTCTCATTTTCCAGATCAACAGGAGTGCTTATTGTAAGTTTACAGCCTGAAATCTTTGCTGCCGCCGCTCTTGCCAGAATATCGAACAAAGTATCATCTTTATGGATACGCACAACAATTCTGCCTGCGGGCAGATAAAGCACAATATTATCCTGTCCTGGAATGTGGAAGTAATCCTTTTTAACAAGAAATTCCTGCTCGGCCCAAAAGAGATAACTCATAACAGCCCTTATGGTCATTTTAATATCCGTCTCGAATCCGGCAAATTTTTTCCCGATAAGCTTCAGTCTCCAATCCCTGATAAGCTGCATCATAGAAGATTCTTCCTGAATCGCTCCTGCAACAGGATATGAAATCTCTTCAAAATTCATGAACTGGCTCACATAGTTCAGTCCGCCTGCCTTGATTCCTCCGCCTATGGCCGATTTTCCCATACCGCCGAAAGGCTGCCGCAGAACAATTGCGCCGGTGGTGCCCCTGTTGATGTATAGATTGCCCGCCTTTATACCTTCCGTAAAACGTTTCTGTTCTCTTTTATCAAGACTTTCTAAACCGGAAGTCAAACCGTAGCCTGTTTCATTAACCAGTTCAACGGCATGATCGATATCTTTTGCGCTCATAACTCCTATAAGGGGGCCGAAAAATTCGGTCATGTGCGTAAAGCTTCCAGGCTGCACTCCCCATTTAATGCCCGGGGTCAGCATATAATTATTATCTTGAACATATCGAGGCTTTAAAGCCCACAACTCCCCTGGTTCCAGTTCCTCAACCGCCTTTCTCAAAACTCCTTTGGGAGGCTGTATAAGAGTACCCATCTTATTTTCAAAATTCCAGGGTGATCCGACCGGATAGCTTTCAGCCGCATCGATTAAATGTTTTTTAAAACTTTCATCCTCATACACCTCTTTTTCTAAAATCAGCAAGGATGTGGCGGAACATTTTTGACCTGAGTTGCTGTAGGCTGAGTGGAGGATGTTCTTTACAGCCTGATCCCTGTCGGACATGGATGTCACGATTGTGGCATTTTTTCCCCCTGTCTCGGCTGCTAAAAAGAGATTTGGTCTTCGCTCCATAATCTTCAGAGCGGTATCGGTACTTCCGGTAAAAATAACGAAATCAATATCCTTATGGCTTGCTAATTTCGCCCCTTTTGTCTCTCCATCGCAAGGCAGAAACTGCAGCACATTTTTGGAAACACCTGCTTTCCAAAAGGCCATACACAACTGCCAGGCCGCCGGAACAGCGAATGAAGCAGGCTTGAGTATAACGGTATTTCCAGCGGCAAGAGATGCAGCGATCCCTCCGCATGGAATGGCTATAGGAAAATTCCAGGGGGAGATGACCAGCCCCACCCCTTTACCGCTGCACTTTGTACCTTTCAGGCCGTCAAAACCGTAAGCCGAATAGGGGTAAAATTCTGTAAAATCGATTGCCTCGGAAACTTCAGCATCGGATTCCGTAAAAATCTTGCCGGTACAAGCCGCTGCCGAGCCGATAAGATCACCTCTGGATGAGCGGAGAGAAGCCGCAACCCTGGAAAGGATTTTATGGCGCTCCCGCAAACTTTTATTCCTCCAGCCGTCGGGATCGGCCTTTGCCGTTTCTGCAGCCTCGTCAATGTCATTGTCGTCTGCTATGGCGCATGAAGCAATACAGACCATCTTTTTTGAGTCCTTATCATCTGCGCTATTTCCATCTATCACCTGAGAATGATCAAAAGACTCCATGGTCTCTCTGCCCTCATAAATCTCCTTTCCAGCCACTACAAGGGGAATCTTATCCGGTTCATCTCCAGGACTCTTTTTCCATTTTTCCCTGATCGATCCGGCCCATTCTCTGTTCACTGCAAGAGAAAAATCCGTGTTCGGTTCATTGATAAATTCATTTTCATAATAGGTTCCTTCTTTTATCGAGCAGTCTTCTTCTTTCCTGTTTTGAACACGATGCAAAGTTCTATCTACCCTCTCCATATGTCCAAAAGATTCTATGAATTGATTTTTCAAAAAATTCCAATTATCGGAGTCTGTTGTAAGTCCAAAGGAATATCGGAGAAAATTCTCTTTTGCAGTATTCTCATCGAGACGACGCATGAGATAGGCAACAGCATTGATAAACCGCTCTTTATCAGCAACCGGCGTGTAAAGCAGGATATCCTGGGCGGTTTCCGAGACAGCTCTTTGCAGATGATCGGCCATACCCTCAAGCATTTCAAAGGAGAAGCAGCCGGTTACATCATTTTGTCGCGCAAGGGTATAAGCATAAGCGAGATCAAAGAGATTGTGCGATGCAATGCCTAAGTTGACAGCCTCTATATTCTTCTTTTCCATGCCGAAAGTGACCATCAACTTGAAATTTGCATCCACATCAAGCTTGTTGTCATACGGTGCCAGCGGCCAGTTATTTAAGGATGCCTCCAGCATTTCCATCTCCATGTTCGCACCTTTGACAATACGAAGATTTATGGGATTTCCACCGTTTGCAACCCTTTCTTGTGCCCATGCAGTAAGTCTTTTCTGAATTTCAAAGGAAGCAGGGATATATGCCTGCAGTACAATTCCTGCAGTATAATCTTTAAACTCATCTTTATCCAGGGTCCTTGTAAATGCAGCCAGGGTGGTTTCAAGATCGAGGTATTTCTCCATATCGAGGTTGACGAGTTTTGCGGCCCTGGTTTTATCTTTTCGGATAAATGAATTGCTTTTCGCAGTGCTGTAGAGTCGGGATAGACGCTCTGTTAAAATATCGACGGTATGATCGAATGCAATCGGCTGAATCTGTGAATAGATAGTTGAGATTTTTACCGAAATAGATTCAATATCCGGTTGTTTTAAATCGTCGATATATGTGTCGAGACGAAAAAGAGCCTCCTTTTCCCCAAGTACCGCCTCTCCAATACGATTGATATTTATCCTTACACCCTGCTCTTTCCTTTTCTCCAGAAAAGCGCGGAGAAAATCTTTTTCTCCAAACTTTACCCAGCGACCGCTCATTTTACGTATTTTTTCAATCATCATGGGAACAGAAACCTTTGGGACATGCCTTCCGACACCCATAAAAAGGCGCACCAGATCCTTTTCCCAGGTTGAAAAGAAAACAGGGATTCCAAATTCCCTGAACAGAAGGTTAACCTGATCCGCAACCCGGTCAGGTTCTTTTGAGCGGAAACACTGGTCAATCAATTTCGCGAAAACAACTTTATCCGACCGGTGGGTAAGCAGCTTTGCCATCTGATCCTGGATGCTTTTCTCTTGCTGGGTCATCAGTTCATTGGCTCTATCCTGCCATGCTTTTGCCAATTCAACAGCTTCATTTACAATCCTGTTGTCCGGCAGATCATTCATGGTAATTTGCCTTCTTTCCAATTTTGCCCCGTTCCTTAACTTCATACCAAAACTATTGTCCCGGCACTTATCCATCTGTTCAGCCGGAAGGACTCCTCAGCGACGAGAAGTCCTATCCCGATAGCTCATTTACAATGTCCGGGTAGAGCTTTTTAATGCACTCCGGACAGATAGAGTGAGAAAACCTGGTATTTGTCTTTTCGCTTATATAACTATCTATCTGCACCCAATTCTCTTGGTTTTCGGGATTAGTTCCCTCAAGTCTTATTTTTTTGCAGTTAGAGCATATCGGCAAA
>CAZRLQ010000246.1:0-4007 GCA_964600725.1 uncultured Desulfobacterales bacterium | reverse complement strand
GAGGCAGATATAATCATTTCGCGAAAACTGAATGCAGGATTTAGGTCTCAATAAATTCGGACAACGATTGGGCAATCCCCCTCAATCCCCTTTTTTAAAGGGGGAAGCATACAGGTGCCTGGATTTATTGAGATGTCATTCAAAAGAGAATAGATCATAGATGTTTATAACATTTGAAGGAATTGAAGGTTCCGGCAAGACAAGCCAGGTTAAGCATGTTGCCCGATTTTTGCAAAGCAGAGGCCTTGATTGTATTGTAACCAGGGAGCCCGGAGGTACAAAGATCGGGAGAAAAATAAGGGCGATACTTCTTGATCCGGAAAATGGAAACATGAATCCTGCAGCGGAGCTTTTTCTTTATATGGCTGATCGCGCCCAGCATTTAAACGAATTGATAAAACCTGCTCTGGGTTCCGGGAAAACAGTCTTATCTGATCGTTATTTTGATGCTGCTTTGGCTTATCAAGGTTTTGCAAGGGGGGTTGATACGGAATTTATCTGCAGAATGCACCGATTTATTTTTGAAGATTTAAAACCTGATATTACAATTCTATTGGATCTTCCATCTGAAATCGGTCTGAATCGCGTATGGAAACAGATAAGAAACGGCTCAAGGGATATTTTGGAAACCAGAATTGAAAAAGAGATAATATCTTTTCATCAGAAGGTAAGAGCCGGCTATCTTGAACTCGCTTCTTGTGAGCCTGACAGATTCTGGATTATAGATGCATCAATGGATGAGGATAAGGTTAGAAAAGAAATAATAAGCAGATTGGAGTCCGTTATAAAACAACCATTATATGGGTTGAGCGGACAAAATGGATCATAGCGGATTATTGTGAAGACTCTGTTTATTTGTCAAGCATATACTAATTGAACTTATGCTGATAGCTGTTAATTTGCCGCGGTTCCAGCTTGGCCGATTAGCTCCTAAAAGCTAAGTACTGCTGACTGTTCATCACGGATTGCCGCACTAATCCGTGATGAACCCATAAAAGAAAAAAAGGAAATGTTGAAATAATGAGTTATTCGCTTTTGGATACTATAGGTAATACACCCCTTGTTGAAATAAGAAGGCTGAATCCAAATCCTGAAGTGAAAATTTTAGCAAAGCTTGAGTATTTGAATCCCGGAGGTTCCATTAAGGATAGAACCGCTCTTTTTATGATTGAAGATGGTGAAAAATCGGGAATGCTGACTCCGGATAAGACGGTAATCGAAGCAACAAGCGGAAATACCGGAATCGGTCTTGCCCTGGTATGCGCAATAAAAGGGTATAAGCTTCTTTTGGCCATGTCGGAGACAGCGAGTCTGGAACGTCAGATGATTTTAAAAGCACGAGGCGCTGAACTTCTTCTTACTCCGGGCCATATGGGCACAGATGGCGCCCTTGAAGAAGTGTATCGCCTGGCGCGCGAAAATCCGGGAAAATATTTTATGGCAGATCAACACAATTCTGATGCCAACTGGAGAGCACATTATTTTGGAACGGCTGAAGAAATTTGGAGACAGACCAATGGCGAGGTCTCCATGGTTGTTGCCGCCATGGGTACAACAGGGACATTGATGGGAGTTTCCAGGCGGTTGAAGGAATACAATTCTGATATCCGTATAGTCGGTGTTGAACCTTATCTCGGCCATAAAATCGAAGGATTGAAAAATATAAAAGAAGCTTATTGCCCGGAGATTTTTGAGAAAAGACGGCTGGATAAAAAGGTTAATATCGATGATGAAGATGCTTTTGAAATGACAAGACGTCTTGCAAAAGTAGAAGGTCTGTTTGTGGGAATGAGCAGCGGAGCCGCCATGGTTGTTGCAATAAATCAGGCCGTTCTCATGGATAAAGGCACGATAGTTGTAATATTTCCGGATGGCGGAGAGCGTTATCTCAGTACATCGCTTTTTTCTGTAAAGGATAAGGTCGGGCTTAAACTGTTCAATACAATGAGCAAAAAAAAGGAGACTTTTGAACCGATTCTCCAGGGCAAAGTCTCAATATATTCATGCGGTCCCACTGCACATGCAAGAATGCATTTGGGGGAGTGCAGGCGGTTTCTCTTTTCCGATCTGCTTTGCAGTTATCTGGAATACAGAGGCTATCTGGTTACTCATATCATGAATATCACAGACTTTGATGATAAAACTATAAATGGTTCTGAAAAAGCAGGCATGGGTATGGCTGAATTTACAGAAAAATACATCGATATGTTCAAAAATGACCTCGCTGCTTTGAAAATCAGTCCTGCTGCAAAATATCCAAGAGCAAGCAAATATGTCGAACAGATGAATGAACTTACGGAAAAACTTTTGGATAAAGGTTTTGCATATGAAAAATTTCGGTCTATATATTTCGATATCTCCCGGTTTCCCGACTATGGAAAGTTGTCAGGCATTGATATAAATAAAATAAGGATCGGTGCTACTGTTGACCTGGATGATTATGAAAAGGACAACCCAAGGGATTTTACACTTTTAAAAAGATGCCGGCTCTCGGAATTAAAAAGGGGAATATATATAAAGACAAAATGGGGCAATATACGTCCTTCCTGGCATATTCAATGCGCGGCTATTTCGATGAAACATCTTGGAGAAACTTTTGATATACATACCAGCAGCCGTGATCTGGTATTTCCCCATCATGAAAATGAATTGGCTATAGCCATGGCGGTAACCGGAAAACCGCTCGCTAATTACTGGGTTCATTGCGACCAGGTAATGATTGACGGAAAGAAAGCAGATGAAAAAGGTGCGGGAATCACTCTTGATGATTTAACCGGAAAAAGCGATGCTGTTTTGGAGAAGGAAAGAGCCTATTCAGGAAGAGAGATCAGGTACTGGCTGCTTTCCACACATTATAGAAAACCGCTTAAATTTTCAATAAGCAGACTTGAAGATGCCAAACGTTCTTTAACCAGAATCGATGATTGCATTAATACTTTGCTAAACATTCAGGGGGGAAACAGCTTTTCCGATCTAAAGCAGCTTCTTTACGATATCAGGCAGGGTTTTATCAGTGCAATGGATGATGACTTAAATATTTCAGCAGCATTGGCTTCGATTTTTAAAATTATTAAAAAGCTGAATATCCTGGCTAATGAAAAGAGGATAAACAAAAGAGACGCTCGAAAAATTCTGGATGCATTTTCTCAAATAGATTCTGTGTTGAAAATATTCGATTTTGGTGATCATCATTTTGATCATGATATTGAAAATTTGTTAAAAGAAAGGGATAGAGCCAGAAAAGAAAAAAACTGGAATGTTGCCGATAATATTCGTGATCAGCTTAAAAGTCGCGGCATAATAGTAAAAGATCAAAAGATTTCGACCTGTGCGGTTAGCGATTAGCCATCAGCTTTTAGTGATTGTCTGTCAGCTTTTGGATAAAACGGTTCAACATCTTTATTAGTTTATCACCTAAATCCTGCATTCAGTTTTCGCGAAAGGAAAGTCTTTTCTGATTTTAAGAGAACTGTAGTGTAAGACAATGGCTTTATCCTATGCCTTGGGTTTTTAGAATTTCTTGACACTTAACCGCACAGCTTGAAAGATTTAGCCTCTTATTCTTAAGAACTGCAAGATACAAAATTCTGCTATTGTCGTTAAGTCTCTGATATAGCAAAGAATATAAAACGACAAATTAATCCTAAAACCTGCATAAACTATTTTCAAAAAGAAAATTATGCTTTTAATATCAGCGAATTATAGAAATGTTGTACTTGCGTAACACGCATCGGTTTGATGCGGCCATAAAGGCTGCGGTTTTTGAAAATAGTTTATCCTCCGGGAGCGCCGGTTTCACCGAATCTGCGGTGCTGGCAGGAACTTGAAGTACCGCAGTGCGTCTGCGCCCCTGCCGCCCTGCACCTTGCCTGCCGCAGGCAGGTCTTCGGCAAACCCGGCGCTTGCAGGATTTAGGTTAATAGTGACATAAATTACAACTCAAAATCAAATTATGACGAGGTAATATGAAACCAATATTTTTTCCATTTAGCTATATTTCCAGGAAA
>CAZRLQ010000245.1:1854-4036 GCA_964600725.1 uncultured Desulfobacterales bacterium | reverse complement strand
AAAAAACTTGATCATCGGGTATAAGCTGTTAATACAAGGTTATTCAAACTGACTCCAATGCAGCAGAAGAATATGGGTTTTCCCAGAATTATTATTTCAGCACTGCACGGAGGATCAGGCAAGACAATCATATCTATTGGAATTATTGCCGCATTACGGAGCCTCGGAGAAAAAATTGTCTCCTTTAAGAAAGGCCCTGATTATATAGATGCGGGTTGGCTTTCGCTGGCAGCCGGCGGGCCCTGCTATAACCTGGACACTTTTTTGGTAAGTGAAAAAGATGTTCTGAATTCATTCCTCATACATTCTTCGAAGAGTAATATAGCTGTCATTGAAGGCAATAGAGGTCTTTACGACGGCATCGATATCAATGGTTCTACCTGCACCGCTGAACTTGCGAAACTCCTTGAAGCTCCTGTCGTCCTTTGCCTTGACTGCACAAAATCCACAAGAACAATGGCTGCATCAGTTTTAGGATGCATTCATTTTGCTCCTGAAGTAAAAATTGCCGGTGTTATATTAAACCGGGTCGCCGGGAAAAGGCATGAAAATATACTCAGAAGAAGTATAGAATATTATACAGGGTTAACTGTATTTGGAGCCTTGCCAAAGTTAGATAAGCAAATTTTTCCGGAACGGCACATGGGGCTCGTTCCCACCGCCGAACATGAATGGGCGAAAAATTCAATCAAAGCTGTTTCCAAAATAGCAAAGCAATACATAAATCTTGACGCCTTAGATAATATTGCTCGTGAAGCTGCAAATATTCCAATCGGTTCTGCATCAGGAAAGTCTTCTGAAGAGAATTGCTTGATAAAGGATAAGAATCAGAATCTATTGAAAAATAGAAGCAAGCCCAAAATAGGGATTGCCAGAGACTCTGCATTTCAATTTTATTATCCTGAAAATATAGAGGCTCTTGCCTCTGCCGGTGCTGAACTTGTATTTTTAAGCCCTCTTAAAAACAGATCAGTGCCGCTGATCGATGCCCTTTATATTGGAGGCGGGTTTCCGGAAACACATGCAAACGAACTGTCGGAAAATGCCCTGTTCAGAAATGAATTAAGATTGATGGCAAAGCAAGGTCTTCCGATATACGCTGAGTGCGGCGGATTAATGTATCTGGGCGAAGAACTTATTTTAGAAGAGAAACCTTATCCAATGGCGGGCATACTGCCGGTTGCTTTCGGCTTGTCGAAAAAACCTCGGGGACACGGATATACCATTATCAATGTAAGCTCTGACAACCCCTATTTTCAAGTTGGCACCAAAATAAGGGCACATGAATTTCATTATTCGTTTGTTCTAAAATGGAAAACAGATAAGAAAAGCCTGGTTTTCAGAATGGAAAGGGGGGCTGGTATTTATAACAAAAAAGATGGGATTCGCTATAAAAACGTCCTTGCAACATATTCACATCTGCATGCTTTAGGCACTCCTTCCTGGGCAAAAGCCATGGTTCGAAATGCAATTTCATTCAAAAAAACAAGGCAACGGTCATAAGAAGACGATTGCCTTGTTTTTTTAAAAAAGATCCCTGTTTTTACTTCGTAACATGGCATCTTTTACAGGTCGTAGGAGCAGCTCCCGGATCTTTTGATTTCAATTTGTTCTTTTTATTGAATTTTTTGTGACAACCCTTGCAGTTGTAATGAATTGCCTCAGCATGGTATTCCAAACGTTCTTTCTTGGTAAGCTTGGGTGCGCCCCTTCCTTTTGGCCTTTCACCAGGTTTTTTGTGACATTCGATACAATTATGTACCTCATCTCCTTTTTTAAGATTATCAAGCGGTTTATTGTCTTGATCGTGGTGGCACTCTCCGCAGGATAGTTTGTAATCTTCAATATGTTTTTTGTGGGTAAATAAAACAATAGCCTTTTTATGTTTGTCATACGCCTTGTTTTCCATTTTTATAACATCCGATACAGTAGTACAAGCATAAACAACGGCAGCGAATAACAAAGATAGAACGGCGATCCCTAAAACTGTCTTAATCAGAACAAACGATTTTTTATCCATAATAACTCACCTCCCCGTACTTTTTTAGAAATCAATTTAATGAAACATAAATATAGAGACTCTCTAAAATGCGCCCTTTCCAGAGGTCTCAGATACTAAAACCTGTATTAAACGACTTTTTGCTCAATCTGCGCAAAGCTCTTGTGCATCATGCTTTAAGTA
>CAZRLQ010000245.1:0-1754 GCA_964600725.1 uncultured Desulfobacterales bacterium | reverse complement strand
CCCTTGTTTTGAATTTTCAGGACAATTTATTTTAGACGATGTCTGGCTAAAGCATCGCTGACAAAATCGTCCCACACAAAAATAACATTTTGAAAAATTATTCCTTTGAAATTTTGGATTATTAACAGTTTGCGGGATTTCCGGAAACCGCCGGCAGGGTAAATATAAAAGAGCTTCCCCTGTTCGGTATACTTTCAGCCCAAATTTTCCCGCCATGAGCGGTTATAATATGTTTGACGATTGAAAGACCAAGACCGGTACCCCTAACGGTTTCTTTCCCGATATCTATCCGTTTAAACTTGCCGAAGATTTCCTCTAAATTCTCTTTATGTATTCCGCATCCTGTATCTGAAATTGTAACTTCAACAGATGATGTTTTATCCTTGTATTTTGCAGCAATATTGACTTTCCCGCTATCTGAAGTAAATTTTAATGCATTTCCAATTAAGTTTTCGATCACCTGTCCAATTCTTTTTTTATCAATTTTTACCGGGGGAAGGTATTCAGAAGGTTTTAACTCAAGGTCGATATTCTTTCTTTGAGCAATAGGTGCCAACATTAAAATAACTTGCTGGATTATCGGAATCAAAGAAGATTCAAGAAAATGATAATCCATCATTTTAGCTTCCATACAGGAAAGATCCAAAATCCTGTTAACTGAATTTATAAGTCTTTCACACTCTTGGTTTACAATTGTTAAAAGCCCCTGGTGCTTTTCCGGTTTATCTGCATAAATGCCTTCGAGCAGCATGCCGGAAGCTTCCTTTATTGCAGTCAGCGGTGTTCTAAGTTCATGGGATACGTGGCTTATAAAATCGACTTTCATTTTATCTAATTCATTCAGACGCTTGCACATCATATTGAAATCATCTGCAAGCTCCTTGATTTCAGGAGGGGATGCAATATTTATTATTTTTTCAAATTTACCTTTGGCAATCTCTTTGGTTTTTGTTTGTAATAGTAAAATTGACCGGTTTATGCTTCTTGTATTGAAAAACGAAATCAGAATTCCTAATACAACGGCCATGGCCGCTACGATTGTGGTAACTTTTAATATATGGGAACCTATTTGACCTGATACAATTATCTTTTGATCTCTGCTCAACCTGGCTGCCTTTATAATCTGCCGAAACTTATTATTAATCTCATTAACTAACTTCTCTTTTTCATTCAGATATTTTTTAAGCGGATATTTTAGATTTTTTTTTATAAATACAACCTCTTTCTTGAATATAGAGATATAAAGGCCATATAATTTCTTTAAATCGGCAAAAAGCTCCTTTTTAAATGGGTTATCCATAAGATCTTCAAGTTTATTAAGATTATTGACAAAATATTTATTTATTTCTAAAAATTGAAAATAAAAGTCCTGATCCTTTGAAATCAGATACTTTTTTTCAAAACTAACATGGGAAAACATTGTATTTGAAAGGTGTTCTAAAAGTCTGATCGACCTTGCATCAACAGATTCAATGCTGCGTGTAATAAGATTTAACCTGTTTAATTTAAAGGTTACATATATTCCCATATAAATAACCATGAGCATTATTGTCATGTTGCCCAATGTAAGTCTTTTAAAGATAGTAAGTTTCATAAAATCAACAATAGGCGGATTTACATTCTTGCCAAGTCAAAAATTTCAGCATAATTCTGAGGATATCCGGACAGCTATTGAAGGCTGGCAGGTCTCTGTGCAATTATGAATTACGAATTAGAAATTACGAATTTTTGACATCAGTTTCCAACAATGAGCG
>CAZRLQ010000244.1:0-4038 GCA_964600725.1 uncultured Desulfobacterales bacterium | reverse complement strand
CATAATGCCAACTTGAAATCCAAAAAGAGCCATATTCAAAATTAGTTTGCTCTTTTAACGGTTCTCGCTTTCTCGTTCCCGCGCTACAGAGCGGGAATGCATACTATCCATACTGGTTCCCGCGCTGGAGCATGGGAACCAGGCGAAAAGCAACATCCCTGTCTGACTGCATCAGGCAGATAAAAAGTGTAAACTAAGTTTGAAAGATGCCGAATCTTATATACAGGGATTCCAGGTATTGTTAATCTCTTTCCCACCCTTTAAGAAATTTTTCACTTTTGGACAGCCTCTTCGTAACCAAGAAATCCAATATTTGTCGGCCTATGGAACAAAAATGCATTATGATAATAGCAGGTGAAGCATCTGGAGACCTTCACGGATCAAAACTTGTTGACGCAATGCTTAAAAAAGAGCCGGATCTTTTTTTTTGCGGTATTGGAGGGCAGGCTCTCAATAATGCCGGCGCAAAAATTTATGTGGATTCATCAAGCCTGTCTGTTGTTGGAATAACCGAGGTGTTTTCAAAGATACCAAACATTTTTAAGGGAGTTGCTGTTGCAAAGAGACTTCTTAAAAGTTTAAAACCGGATCTTCTTATACTGATAGATTTTCCTGATTTTAATCTGCATATTGCCGCCTTTGCAAAAAAGATCGGGATACCTGTGCTTTATTATATCAGCCCTCAGATCTGGGCATGGCGATCCCGACGGATAAATAAAATTAAAAAACTGGTGGATCATATGGCAGTTATTTTTCCATTTGAAGAAGACTATTACAAAAAATATGATATTCCGGTAACATATGTCGGCCATCCTTTGTTAGATTCAAAGCTTTCTCCAGCAAATAAAATATCTGGTCAAACCTCTAAAAGCAATAATGTTATCGGCCTATTGCCTGGTTCCCGTAAAAGTGAAATTGTAAAACATCTGCCCGTCATGTTAGATGCAGCAGGTATTTTAATTAAACGGATCCAGAACATAAAATTTATAATTTCGGTTGCCCCTGCTCTGGATAAAAAATTATTAGAAAAATCGGTTTTAAATCATAAGGATGCAGACAGTTTTGAGCTTTCAGAAGAGAGCGTGGAAAATATCTTTAAAAGATGTAAAATTGTTATCTCCGCATCAGGCACGGTTACCCTGGAAGCGGCTATTTCAGGTATGCCGATGGTGATAATTTATAAAATATCACCTGTAAGTTATTGGATAGGCAAAGCATTGGTACATGTAAATAATATATCCTTAGTGAACCTTATTGCGGGCAAAGAAATTATACCTGAGCTTATTCAGGGTGAGGCATCCCCTTTAAATATAGCTGATGTTGTATATGAAATGATAAGAAGCCCCGCCTCCCTTAAAAAGTTAAGAAATGAACTTTCACTTATAAGGAAGCTGTTAGGCGTGCCTGGCGCTTCAGATCGAGTCGCTGATTTAGCAATCGGGATGATGCAGAAAAGAGTCTGAACAAGGAGTGATCTTCAAATGATAAAAAACATATTGCCGAATCTTGCCGGGATTTTCGGCAAGCTTTTAATTGACCTCCTTTTTTTTACTACACAGATTGAATTAAAAGGTAAAAAAAAGGTGGAATCAATTATCTTGTCAAAAAGGTTCATTTTGGCATTTTGGCATTCAAGAATTTTACTTGTCAGTTATCTGTATAAAGGCTGGAATGGTGCTGCTATTGTAAGCCGTTCGTCGGATGGTGAGATAATTGCACGGGTATTGCAAAGACAAGGGCATGAAACGATTCGGGGTTCCACCTCCCGGGGGGGGCTTAGGGCTCTTGCAACACAGATAAGACGGTTAAATGAAAAAAACATGCCCGGTGCTGTTATACCGGACGGTCCAAGAGGACCGAGATTCAAGGTACAGCCTGGAGTGATTACTCTGGCAAAAAAGACAGGATATCATATAATACCTATAACTTATAGTGCTAAAAAAATAAAGTTGTTTAAAAGCTGGGACCGTTTTATTCTCCCATTTCCATTTACAAAATGCCGGGTTGTTTATGGCAATCCTTTATATGTACCGGCAGATGCGGATAAAAACAGGGAATCTGTCTGTCGGCTCCTTCTTGAAAAGGAGCTTTGCAGGATTACTTTTGAGGCTGACCGGTATTATTGTCACCGCATAACCTGACAGCCTCTTCTCATTGTTAAGCCTTTATCCCTCATAGACGGATACTTTAAAATATAATGAAAAAAGTAAAAGAACAGATATTAAAGGAAAGAAACAGGCAGCTTTATAGACTTGTAAAAAATAACTGGCTTAAACTTATTTTTGCAATGGTTTGTATGATTGTAGTCGCTTCAGCAAGTTCCGCCACTGCTTTTTTAGTAAAACCGGCATTAGATGACATTTTTTTTAAAAAAAATATCAAGATGCTTAAGCTGATTCCTTTAGCCATTATTATTATATACACCTTACGCGGTATTGGAATGTATATTCATGCATATCTTATGAATTATGTGGGGCAGGATATTATCAGACACCTTAGAAACAATCTCTATTTTAAAATTCAAGATCTTCCGCTTGCTTTTTTTCAAAATGAGAAAACAGGTGTTCTCATGTCACGAATCACAAATGATGTTAATATCATCAAAAATATGGTCTCTTCTGCTGTTACAGGGACTTTGAGAGACTTTTTTACCATTATGGGATTGATGGCGGTCATTTTTTACAGAGATTGGAAAATGGCGCTGCTTGCCCTGATCGTTTTACCACTTGCTTTCTATCCGGTTGTGAAATTCGGCAGGCGGGTACGCAAGGTGAGCAGGGGATGTCAGGAAGCTATGGCAGATCTCAACTCTTTTCTCCATGAAACAATTGCGGGTAACAAAATTGTCAAGGCTTTTGGAATGGAATCGTTTGAAAAAAAACGTTTTTCCAATAAAACTTTTAGACTTTTCAAGCTTGAAATGAAAACCGTTATAGCAAAATCATTATCCTCACCTGTTATGGAATTTCTTGCCGGATTAGGCATTGCCTTTGTCATTTGGTATGGCGGTTACAAGGTGATTTCAGGCACTTCTACACCTGGAACCTTTTTTTCTTTTATGGCGGCTGTTCTTATGCTTTATTCTCCCGTAAAAAAATTGAGCAAACTCAACAATGAGGTTCAGCAAGGGCTTGCCGCCGCAGACAGAGTTTTTGATATAATAGAAAAGGATTCGGATGTTAAAGAAACCAATAATCCGATAATGCTAAAACGAAGATATCACAGGGTTGTCTTTGAAAATGTTTTTTTCAGATATGACAAAGAAATGGTTTTAAAAAATATCAACCTGGAAGTAAATCCAGGAGAGATCCTTGCGCTGGTCGGAATGAGCGGAGGAGGTAAAACATCTCTGGTAAATCTAATACCCAGGTTTTTTGATGTTGTCAAAGGTTCCATTATGATTGATGGCGTTGATATACGTTTGGTCTCAATATCTTCACTTCGTGATCAGATTGCAATTGTTACCCAGGAACCGATACTTTTCAATGATACTATTAGAAACAATATTGCCTATGGAAACCATAATGCCCCGGATGATGAAATTGAAAAAGCTGCCAAAGCTGCTTATGCATATGAGTTTATACAAAATTTTCCTGACAAATTTAACACAAATATCGGCGAGCTTGGGGGACGGCTTTCAGGTGGAGAAAAGCAGCGGATATGCATAGCCCGCTCTCTGCTCAAGGATGCCCCCATATTGATTCTTGATGAAGCAACCTCTTCGCTTGACACGGAATCGGAAGTTCTGGTCCAAAAAGCTCTTGAAAATTTAATGAAAGGCCGCACCACATTTGTAATTGCTCACAGACTTTCAACCATTAATTATGCTGACAGAATTATCGTAATTGTAAACGGTAAAATAGTAGAAGAAGGAAAACATGATCAATTATTTAAATCCAGGGGAGAATATTTTAAGCTTTATCAGATGCAGTTCAACAATAATTCATTAGGAACTGGGACAAAATAATTTTTACAAGTAAGTGCGCAGATTTAGGTCAGGTTTGTTCGGTTTAAGATCACAAAAGTTGAAGGAATAGT
>CAZRLQ010000243.1:0-4050 GCA_964600725.1 uncultured Desulfobacterales bacterium | reverse complement strand
GGTGCCCATGCCTTGCAGCCAAATCTGTAATTTTCAAGAGAAATGGTAACTATAAATCTATACAAGAGGCTCTTATATTTCCATTTCGGCTTCCAGTTTTTTTATCTCCTTTATGATGGTTTCCTTTTCCTGATCGGACAGACTTTCATTGTTTAAACGCTTTTTAAGTCCGAGGAGCATCATCTCTTCTCTGTATTCGGCGCATGTGTATTGTGTTTTAGCTTTTTTCATAAAAATGTGGCAAGGAAACCCCTGAGTCTCTAACTCAGGGGCCGCTGACTTCCTATAAACGATCCAGTTTTCTGACAGATTCCAAATATACCTTATAGAACATATCCCTGTCCGTTATACCGCGGCCCAGAATAACATCAAAACTGTCGATATTTTTTATGTTAATAATTATATTTACGCTCTTGCAAAAGGCCATCATATTATCCATGGTACGAAATCTGCTGCTTATCAGGCACACATAAATCATACGGCGGACAAACATTCCAAGCCGCGAAATATATATTAAAAGATCATTTGAGTCGGGATTTTTTGTATCAAAGTTCTCATTTAATATTACCAGATCATAGGTATGATACCGCATCCTTTTGAGCGCATCTCTGGTATCGCTGCTTTGAGTAATATGATATTCCATTACACTTAATACGTTTATAACCTTCTTTAACACACCCGGATCAGATTCGCAAACAAGTGCTGTCTTTTCTTCTTCTTCTAAAAAATCAAAAGGCTTATCATAGAAATCAGAATCCCGCTTTTCTGACAGATCTGACTCTTCTTTACAATGAATTTCCATATTGTCAGATACCTGTCCACCTATGTCTTTTTTTTGTTCATATTTTACAGAAATTTTGGCTCCGCATCTTGGACAGCGTAAGGAAATTGTCTTACCAGCAGGTATCTTCCCATCAGAAATTTTAAATTTGCCCCGGCATTTATCACAGATTATTTCCATAATGGCCTGTATAAACCTCCTTATATGTATGTCGGTCAGATTGATTTGCGGTAAGAACGATCTATCTGCAAGCCTTCTATATCGGTTGTGGCTTCTCCCCTTGAACTTTTTACCATATCTATTTTACGGCTGACAATACCTCTTCGGGAAGAATATGTCTTTGCAGTCTCTTCGGTGATAAGCCCATCTTTATACAATCCAACAATATAATCGTCAAAAGTCGTCATCCCGATATGTTTGCCGGCTTCCATAAAATCGTAATAGGTTTTTCCTTCTGATTCACCATTCAAGATTGCATCTTTTACCCTTAAACTCGTGCAAAGAATTTCAAATGCCGCTACCCTGCTCCCTCCAATTTTAGGAAGCAGTCTTTGGCATACAATCCAGCGGATTGTATCGGCAAGACGCATCCTGATTTGAGTCTCCTCTTCATTATTAAACATGCCAAGTATCCGGTTAATTGTCTGCCCTGCAGTAGTTGTATGAAGTGTTGTCAAAACAAGATGTCCTGTTTCGGCTGCTCTAAGACCTATCTCTATTGTCTCTCTGTCGCGCATCTCACCTACGAGTATTACTTTTGGCGCCTGTCTGAGTGCAGCCCTCAATCCGCTGGAAAAGTTGTCAAAATCAGTGCCGTATTCCCTTTGATTAAACGTGGATTTTTTATGTGGGTGCTGATATTCTATGGGATCTTCGAGAGTCACGACATGGACGGATTTTTTTTCGTTAATTTCGTCAAGCATCGCAGCAAGTGAGGTCGATTTACCGGATCCTGTTGCACCTGTAACAAAAACAATTCCGTTTTTTTCCCTGGAAATCCTGTAAAAGGCTTCTGGCAGATTCATCTCTTTAATTGTCGGCACCTTTGATTCAAGTCTTCGCAATACAACGGAATAATTAGCGGACTGAGAAAAAATATTGACTCTGAACCTGGATTTACCGGGCAGGTTGTAAGACAAATCACAAGAGCCTGTCGATAAAAGTGTTTCCGTTAATCGACGGTCCTGAGCTATAAGGTTTAAAGCAAAAATTTCAGTTTGAAAAGGTGTGAGTTCACCCAAGTCAGGTTTCATAGTGACACCTACCAGCTCACCGCTGCTTTCAACCTGGATAGGTTTCCCGACAGTAAGATTCAGGTCTGAAACATTATCATGAGAATCGAGCATCCTGGTCAAGATATAATCAATTTCCTGTTTTTTCATGATTCAACCCCATGTTTTCAATCACTCCAGACGGACATTTTTAAAACCTTGCGTTTCGCTGATGCCGTGTCATGTATTAAGTGTTTGACCTGCCTGTACATCGCACCTGCCTGTGCGGCACATGCAGAGAGACGCAGAGATGTGTGAAAGAAAGCAGAACACCATCAATGTCATTCCCGCGAACGCCAAAATCCAGTATTTGCGACTACTTCGACACTTCTGAGTTCTAAACTTCCGCGGGAATGACGGTCTTCTTTATTCCCTTTCTCCCCCTCCCAAAATTCCCGTAACTCTCAGGCACTTTGCTCACAGAATTGACAAATTATGCCTCTGAAAATTAGCGAAAGGTGTGTTATTTATTCACGGCTGATTATGCTTCAGTAAAATCTGTAGGAGGATTCTTCAGCAAAGGTCTGAACTTTGCCTTGTCATTAGCCTTGGCATAAGCTTCATCAGAACCTATCCACCCTTTTTTATACAGATCCATTATAGCATCATCCAAAAGCTGCATACCGTATTTTTTACCTGTTTGCATCATTGACGCTAACTGATGAGTTTTTGACTCGCGTATCAGATTCCTGACAGCAGGAGTAGCGATCAGGATCTCAAGCGCAGCGCAGCGGCCTTTTTTGTCTATTCTCTTAAACAGAACCTGTGCCACAACAGCTCTGATCCCGTCGGAAAGGGTGGAACGAATCTGCGCCTGTTCATTTGCAGGAAATACTTCAACAATACGATCAACGGTTTTAGCGGCACTGGTGGTATGAAGGGTTCCAAAAACAAGGTGACCGGTGGAAGCCGCTTCTATTGCAAGAGAAATGGTTTCCAGATCCCTCATCTCGCCTACAAGAATAATATCCGGATCCTCCCTGAGAGCACCTCGCAGCGCAGCACTGAATGAATCGGTATGAAGTCCGACCTCACGGTGATTCACGATACATCCCTGACTTCTATGTACAAATTCAATAGGATCTTCTATCGTTATAATATGATCACGGCGGTTTTTGTTTGCTTCATCAATTATTGCAGCAAGAGTGGTCGATTTGCCGCTTCCGGTCGGGCCGGTTACTACGATCAGTCCCCTGGGAAGCATAGCCAGCTTGGGTATTACAGGCGGAAGCCCAAGCTGCTTAGCTGTCAATATTTCACTTGGAATTTCTCTGAAAACAGCTCCCACACCATTTTTCTGCAAGAAAAAATTAGCCCTGTACCTTGCAACTCCCGGCAGTTCATAACCAAAATCTACATCACCTGTCTCTTCAAACCTTTTGATTTTTTCTTCAGATGCGATTTCATAAAGCAAACTTCTCAGTTCATTATCGTCAAGCACCTTATATTTGACTCTTTCTATTTCACCCCTTACCCGAAGAGCGGGCTGCTGACCTGAAACAAGATGAAGGTCTGAAGCTCCCTGGTCATGCATTAACTTAAAAAAAGCATCTATTTTCGCCATTTACCGCTTCCTTTTTTTATATGAAAAGTCGGCATCCTTCATAAATCAACAGATTCATGAATGCTCAAAAGCAGTTTGCACTTTTAATGGTTTTAGCTTTCTTGTTCCAGCGCTCTTTACGAGGGAATGCATACCATACAGGTTTCCACACAAAGAGCGTTAGAACAGGGCAAAAGCAGCATTCCTGCCTTCTGCAGGCAGGTAAAAGTGTAAACCTGGTTTGAAGGATGCCAAAAGATTTATCTGTATTGTCAAGATCGGCAAAAAGAAAGGTAAGCTTAAAAAAAATATGGAAGGGAAAATCCGCCGGACAATCCGGCAATGATATCATACAGCCGCAAAGCAGAGCGCTATTTATCATAATGTTTGCACCTAAGGGAAATGAAACGTTCAATACTCTGAAGAATCAGGGTTGCCATTTCGAACATAATTAT
>CAZRLQ010000242.1:0-4052 GCA_964600725.1 uncultured Desulfobacterales bacterium | reverse complement strand
ATTTCTAACAGAAAATTGCACCAATAATTCAACTAATTTTTCAAGATACCCTTTTGAAATGTTATAATTAAAAATTTTTGACCTGTTCGATTAGCTGTTAGCCATCAGCTTTTAGTAATTATCTATCAACTTTTGGATAAAACGATTCGACATCTTCATTAGTTTTATCAGAAGGAAAGTCTTTTCTGATTTTAAAAGACCTGTAGTGTAAGACGGTGGGCTTTATCCTATGCCTTGAGTTTTTAGAATCTCTTGTCACTATCTCTTCTCAATGCTGAAAGCTAACTGCTAACCGCACAGCTTGAAAATTTTAACAAGCCTAAAAAATCAAAGAATCAATGAAAATCTACCTGGAAAGTCTTGGATGTGTAAAAAATCTTGTTGATAGTGAATTTATGCTGGGCCGACTCGAAAAGGCCGGCTATACTATTATCAAGGATCCTGCTGAAGCTGAGGCCATAATAATCAATACATGCAGCTTTATCGAATCTGCTGTAAACGAATCGATTGATACAATTCTTGAATTGGCTGAATTAAAAAAAGATGGTGCCTGCAAACGGATTGTGGTTACAGGATGCCTTCCTGAACGTTTTAGGGAAGAGATCGTTTCCGCTTTGCCGGAAGTCGATATTTTTTTAGGCACGGGCGCATTTTGCAAAATTGTAGAGGCAGTATCCGGCCGCTTAAACATTTCCGAAAATTCTTCGGTCTGTTTTTTGCCGGATCCAAGTCAAAGCATTTTTCCGATCGCAGAAGAACCTCGGGTGTTATTTTCACCTCATACAGCTTATCTGAAAATTGCTGAGGGATGCAGCAAAAGATGTTCTTATTGTATTATTCCAAAGCTTCGAGGCAAACAAAGAAGCCGTTATCTTGAAGATATCATAGCAGAAGCGCACTTATTAATTGCTTCAGGTGTTAAGGAATTGATACTGGTAGCCCAGGATACAACAAACTATGGAAAAGATTTGCTCCCCGAATCTAATTTTCAAAGTTTAATTGAAAATATTTCAGCTATATCTGAAAATGTATGGTTAAGATTTCTTTATGGGCATCCTGAAACAATAAGCGATTCTTTAATCAACACGATAGCTGAACATAAAAATATCTGTTCATATTTTGATCTGCCGATTCAGCATTCCAGTAATCAAGTTTTAAAACGTATGGGCCGTCATTATACATCTGACGATCTTTTCAGGATATTTGATAAAATCCGGACAGTTATCCCTGACGCAGCTATCAGAACAACTCTTATTACCGGCTTTCCAGGGGAAACAGAAAAGAATTTCAAACACTTATTAAATTTTATTGAAAATGTCTGTTTTGATCATTTAGGAGTTTTTGTTTATTCTGATTTTCGAGAGCTTTCTTCTCACAAGCTGCCCAATCATGTACCTGAAAATATAGCTAAAATTCGATATGAACAGTTGATGTCAAGGCAGGCTGAAATTTCACTCGAAAAGAATAAAAAACATATAGGTAAAAATTATAAAGTTCTGGTGGAAACTTCTTTGGAAAAACAACCTGGTACAGGCCGGGCATATTTTCAGGCTCCGGAGGTAGATGGGATTACATATATAAATTCTGAAAAACCGCAATCTGATTTGAAAATTGGAAGCTTTACCAATGTAAGGATCACAGAAGCTTTGGAGTATGATCTTGTAGGAGAACGATATGACTGATCTAAAACATAAAATCCTTGCAATGGCAAAAGATGATCTTGAGGCTATTGAAGAGGCGCTTCTTCTGAATTTAAAACCGCATTTAGATTTGGTTGCTCAGGTTGCCGGTCATCTGTTATTTAGTGGGGGTAAACGGCTAAGACCTTTACTTATGATACTTTCTGCAAGAATTTGCGGCTATAAAATGCATGATGACAAGAAGCTCTCCACTGTTTTTGAATATTTGCATACCGCATCATTGCTTCATGATGATATTGTAGACGGAGCATCGATAAGAAGAGGCAGACCCGTTGCCCATTCAATATGGGGTAATCCAACCGTTGTTCTGGTCGGAGATTTTCTTCTTGCCCGATCACTTTCCATAGCTGCTGAGACAGGCTTTATTAATGCTATAAAGATCATAGCAAAAATTACGGAAAATATGTCCCAGGGTGAGATACAACAGCTAATGAAAAAGGGGGATTTTGATTTTTCGGAAAAAGAGTATATGGAAGTTATACGGCGCAAAACATCCGTCCTTATTCAGGGAGCATGCAGTGTCGGTGCACTTATAGCAAACGCTCCGAAAAAGAAGGAAACAGCTCTTTCAGAATATGGCTTAAATCTTGGATATGCCTTTCAAATGGCCGATGATCTTTTAGACTATACATCAGATACCGATGTTTTAGGGAAAGAGGTGGGCGCTGATCTAAAAGAAGGAAAGCTGACATTGCCTGTTATATTCGCTCTGAACAATGCTGATTCAAAAGATCGATCTTTTATGGAAAAAGTAATCAAGAACAAAGATTTTTCTGTACATAATTTTAAAGCGCTGGTCGAATTATTAGTTAAATATGGAGGCATCCAATATACAAAGAAAATGGCCGTAAAGTATGTTGACAGGGCAAAAGAGGCTATTTATCTTTTCAAGAATTCAGAAACCAAAGAGCTTCTTTTAGATGTTGCCGATTATGTTTTGGTTAGAAGATTTTAAATCTATATCCTGTTTGAAAATCTTGGAATGGTTTCCTGACATATGATGTTTAAATGAGTTATTTGCGGAATAAGGGGGTTGAGTTAACAATGTCTGCAATTTTTTGCAGTATTAAAAGATCAGGCTGCTTTTCAATGCTTTTTTTTATATTTGCATTGATCTCGTCCATGCCGCTTCAGGCTGAAAAAGAATCTATTACAAAAATAGTGAAGGTAATAGGAACA
Organism: uncultured Desulfobacterales bacterium; assembly: GCA_964600725.1. GTDB lineage: Bacteria > Desulfobacterota > Desulfobacteria > Desulfobacterales > CAZRLQ01 > CAZRLQ01. The sequence goes on along the minus strand of CAZRLQ010000242.1, from coordinate 1,173 downwards.
GGCGTTATTTCTAATAATGATATTACTCAAGCCAGAGAGCGTGCAATTTCAAACAGTCTTATCTCGGCAGTAGAACTTGTGGCCGCCGATTTTATTCCGGTTGAAATATTAATGAAAAATTTTCAGCAACTGAATGAATCCATTTATGCCGACACCAATCAATTTATTCAAGATTATAGGGTGCTGGCTGAAGCAAAGGTCGAAAACGATTATCGAATAATGATTCAGACAACGGTTTTAATTGATAATGTCAGGAAGAAACTCTCTATCTATGGAAATATTGGGAATAAAAGAGACATGCCCAAGATTTTGCTTTTGATTTCAGAAGAGAATTTTAACACTGGTTTATCAGAATTTAGAATCTATGATAAAACTCATTACGCTAATCTTTCTGAATACGCAATGGCAGAGGCACTAAGAAAAAATGGTTTTATGATAATCAATTATGATAATAAAGAGTTTAAAAAAAAGGATATTTCAATTAAAGGCAGAGGCACTGCTTTTGACGATCAAGTTATCGCTGATTTGGGGGCCCGTTTAAACGCAGATGTAGTCATTGTAGGTAAAGTGATTGCAGAAAGAGTTCAAAGCCGGTTGGAAGCCAGGGCAAGATCATACAAGGCAATTTTAACTGCCAGTGCATACATGTCCGATACCGGCATAAAGTTTGCGGATACTACACAGACCTATGTGGCAGCCGGTGCCGATGATATTTCAGGGAAAAGAGAGGCTTTTTCAGAAGTCGGTCTTATTGCAGGCAGGTATTTTTCTCTGGAAATAGAGGCACAATATCGAAAAGAAGATATAGAAGATGCCGATATTGAAATAATAGTTGAAGGTGTTAACTACCTTGCGGATTTTGTAAAATTTCGTAGAATCATAAAAAATATGTCGGGGGTAAAGGGAATTCAGACTAAGGAAATAAAATCTGATGAGAGCATCGCTATTGTCAAATTCCGTGGAAATTCAAAAGAGCTTGCAGATGCCATTATATCTGAAACCTATGATTCATTTAGTGTCAACATCGATGAAATATCGCAAAAAAGATTAAAAGTAAAGCTCATACCGATTGACCATTCACTTCCTTATAATGAATACAGGAAAATGAAAAATTAAATTTACACCTAAATTCTGCAAGCGCTGCTTTTGCCTAAGACCTGCCTGCGGCAGGCA
>CAZRLQ010000241.1:0-4073 GCA_964600725.1 uncultured Desulfobacterales bacterium | reverse complement strand
TCCGCTGCCGCCCGGTAATCAGCACCATCTGTTCGATAACCGGCAGGCCGGACAGACTTTTGAGAAGGAATTCTTTTCCCTTTTACAGAGAAGGAAATTAAGGATGAATTTAGCGGCAAAATGGTTCGTGTTCGAGGCTGTGCCAAAGTTACGGCACATCTGATGTTCGGCATATCGGCCTTGACAGCGGATCATCTGCTTTGTTTTGTTACATAAGTTCTTGTCATATACATAATCTGCAATAAACATACTCTGAAACAGGGTTAAGGGATAAGTATGCTCTAAAAACGTCAAAACCTGGTGGAATTAAGAAATAATTGCCGGAAGAGCTCTGAATAATAGCAAAGAAGGCAAATATTGATCAGCTTTGCAGCAAATATCTTTTAACCGTACGAGCCAATGGGAGATATGTGGTAATTTTTGATCTTAAGACGATGGTGGGTGAGTTATGCACTCCGCAAAAACGCCTGTGGCAGAGGGAAAAAAGATATTGATCCTTCAAGCCCCGCAGGCTCTAACTGCGGGGTAGTTGACTTAATAATTATGGTAATTTCTCAAAAAGTTCGGGCAGCGATGGAAAAATCTCTCTCAATCCCCCCTTTTCAAAGAAGAAACATACTAATTGCCCGAATTTGTTGAGATGTTACATCTGACTTTTGTAATACCGTAAAATAGCATCGCATAATCCAGGTATTGTAAAGGTTTCTGCCGTGACATGCACATGGAAACCAAGCTTTCTTGCAGTCTGAGTTGTTATAGGACCTATGCTCGCAATTATAACATTTTTCATCAGACTTTCCGATTTTTCAGAAGGTAAAATTGCCTTGAAGTTTTTAACGGTAGATGAACTTGTAAATGTTATCAGATCGATTGTCTCTTTTTCCAGCTCTTTTAATACAAGATCGGCATTTTCTTTAACATCTTTTGTGTGATAGGCTGTAATCTCATCTACAACAGCTCCCATTTTTCTCAATTCAACCGGCAAGATGGGACGCGCTTCCTTTGCCCTTGGAATCAGTATCCTTTTTCCCTCTATATCTTCCTTTGCAAATGATTCAATAATAGATTCCGCTCTGTAACTTTCAGGTAAGATATCGCTTTTCAGTCCAAAGCAGAAAAGTTTTTCTGCGGTTGCAGGACCTATTGAAGCGGTGTTCAAATTACTTAAGGAGCGAATGTCTCTGCCCGAAGCATAGAGTCTGTCAAAGAAGAATTTTACACCATTTACGCTGGTAAATATAAGCCAGTCATAAGAAGAGAGATTTTCAATCGCTGTGTTCAAAGGTGCTGTATCATCAGGCTGTACAATCTTTATAACGGGACAGTCCAGACACTCAGCTCCAAGATCGGAAAGAGCTTTTACCATATTACTTGCCTGTTCACGGGACCTTGTCACCAGAATTTTTTTCCCCATCAATGGTCTGTTTTCAAACCATTTCATCTCTGCTCTTAAGTTTACAACATCGCCGACAATAATTACAGCAGGAGGTTTTAAACCCGCCTTCTTCACATGGTTGACAATTGTATCGAGTCTTCCTGTAACCGTCATCTGTTTTGGTGTCGTTCCCCAGCGAACCAGGGCCACTGATTTATCAGGAGGCATACCGCAGTTCATCAACTGCCGGGCAATAAGGGGCAAGTTTTTAACCCCCATTAAAAATACAATAGTCCCTCCTCCCCTGACAAGTGATTCCCAGTCAATGTCAGACTTTTCTTTGTCAGGATCTTCATGACCGGTCACAAATGTTACGGCAGAAGCATATTTTCTGTGGGTTAAAGGGATTCCCGCATAAGCAGGGGCCGCAACAGCGGAAGTAACACCCGGAACAATCTCAAAGGGAATTTGCGCTTTGATCAAAACTTCTACTTCTTCACCACCTCGGCCGAATATAAAAGGATCCCCTCCTTTAAGCCGGGTAACCACAAACCCCTTTTCAGCCTTTTCAACCAAAAGCTGATTGATTCCATTCTGCGAAAGGGTGTGATCCCCGCCCTTTTTCCCCACATAGATACTCTTTGCATTTTCTGATGCATATTTTAATAAAGCCGGTGAAGCAAGATAATCATAAATCAGAACATCAGCTTGTCTGATACATTCCATTCCCTTTACCGTTATCAAACCAGGATCACCAGGTCCTGCACCGACCAGAAAGACTTTGCCGTTTTTGTTTTTATGACTCATTTTCTTTAAGTTTTTCCAATATCTTGTCCGCACCACCTGCAAGCAGCCGTTTTGCAATGTTTATCCCGATCTGTTCAGACAATTTGGCCGAACCGGAAAGCGTTTCCTTAATTAAGGTTGTCCCGTCAATATCTGCGACAAGTCCGGTAAGTGTAAGCCTGTCTTGTTCAATTTTTCCAAATGCCGCAACCGGAACCTGACAGCTTCCTCCCAGATAATTTAAAAAAGCCCGTTCACCGGCGACTACAGACCGTGTTTCCCAATGATCCAAGTCAGATACGATTGAAAATATTTCAGAATCATCTTCCCTGATCTCTATGCAGAGCGCACCTTGGCCAACGGCAGGCAGCATGATATCTTCATCAAGATATTCAGTTATTCTGTTTTCAAAATTGAGACGCTTTAGACCGGCGGCAGCTAAAACAACTGCATCCATATTTTCGGTTTCAAGTTTTCTTAAGCGGGTATCCAGGTTCCCTCTCAGTGGAATTATCGATATATCAGGCCTTATATGTAAAATCTGTGCTGCACGCCTGAGACTGCTGGTGCCGATACGAGATTTTTGTTCAAGTCCGGAAAAGAGAAGCCCTTTTTTAGAAATCAGAGCATCTTTTGGATTTTCACGCTCCGGGATTGCTCCAATACAGAGTCCTTCTGGAATTTCTGCAGGCATATCCTTCATGCTGTGCACAGCGAGATCAATACTGCAGTCTAAAAGAGCCTGTTCAATCTCTTTGACAAAGAGTCCCTTGCCCCCTGCTTTGGCAAGAGGTACATCAAGAATTTTGTCGCCCTTTGTTTTTATGATTACAAGTTCAAGTGAAAAATGAGGATATCTTGCTTTGATGGCAGATATAACCCAGTTAGCCTGCCAAAGGGCGAGCTTGCTTCCGCGGGTTCCTATTTTAATTCTGTTTTTCCCGTTCATCAGTGACTACAAGTCGAACAAGTTGTTGCCGAACATCCGCTGCAAGCCGAGTTGGAAGCCGAAGAGCTAATGGTTTCACCGCTGCTTCCTTTGGTAATAAATCCACAGCGGGAAATCAGCCTGGTCACCTGTTTGCTGGCGCATAAAATGCAGTCAGGCTCCTCGTCTCCTAAAACCAGACGCTCGAAATCCTTGCCGCAGTCATTGCAATGATATTCATAAATAGGCATACTATTTTTCCTGTCCCTTTCTTCTTACTCATTGGCAAGAATAAAAAAAATTTCCTGCTTCACGGAGGATGCCCGAGTCAGATGCTTAGGTCTTACTACCTCCCTGCCTGCTGCGTCCGATGCGCAGGCAGGTCCACAGGCAGATACCGCAGAACCTGCGGCCAAGTTCTTTAAATTGCTTACTCTTTCCTATGCCGCCTTGAACGCTACACGAGGAGCTGGGGCTCCCTGCAAAAGACCTTGCGTACTGAGGTCCTCATCAACGTCTGGCCAATTGATCACGTATCCTGCTCCGGCAATATGCCGATTCGCCCGCTGGGCAGGACTCGCATGCAGCAGACGTGGGTACCAAGCTAAGGGAACCGTTATCGTTCGGCCATCATAAAGATCAACACTGATTGTGTCCTCAGTGAGGTGCACCTCCATAACACGCTCACCCGCTTTAGGTTCCAAAGTAGTCATTCCATGCCTCCAATAATTCCTCGTGGTGATCAGAGGTAAGTGCTCCCGGTTTCCTCAGTTCCCTGGCTGGAAACCCAAGATTATAGGCCGATGCCACAGGGTTTAGCCAGAATTTGGCTGAAAAGGCGTCCCTGTCAATATGCACATATGGCGGTTCGTACGGGTAATGACTGACGAAGTAAAACCTGTACAGTCCTTTTCTTAAAACGGCTGGGAACATTTTCCTGTTTTTTGTCTATTCTATTTGCAAATGCGCCGGTTGTGAGGCGCG
>CAZRLQ010000240.1:0-4087 GCA_964600725.1 uncultured Desulfobacterales bacterium | reverse complement strand
TTTTCGTTATTCACAATTATTTCAATTGGATATGCGTTTATGACTTTTTACGAGACCATCAAATTTTAGCCCGCACCATATAGGTAGAACAGATGGTTGTCCCCGTTCCTTTACGGTTGATATAACAATTAGGCGGCCTCTAATCAGCTCAACCGATTTTCAGCCCATATTGCCAGTTTTTCACGAAAAATTTTTGCATTATGCCGTATATCTACAGGAAATGACCTGTGGAAAAGAATTGTCGATATATCTTCTGTTTGCATATTACTTTTGGCGAGCTCTAAAAGCTCTTTTTCAAGTTTTGCTCTGTTCTTGCTCTTTTTATCATGATTCAATTCTATACAGATAACGGGCTTTTGATTTGAGCGCGGACCGATGCCGACAAGAGCGCTGCGAAATACTTGCGGATGATTGTTGAAAACAGCTTCGCACGGAATTGTGTAGAGTTCTCTTTTTTCAGTTTTAACCCGGTGGCTTTTGCGGCCACAAAACCAGATTCTTCCCTTTCGATCCATCCATCCGAGATCACCCATTCTGTGCCAGACTTGATCTTTTTCATTGATTTTGGAAAGAGTCTGCGCTTCTGTTTTCTTAAAATAGCTCCTGGTAACAAGGTCGCCCTTTACCACTATTTCACCAATAGTGCTTTCAGGAACGATGAGATCATCTGACCATTTATCTACCGGATGATCGCTTATCTTTATTATTTTCAGTTCAATTCCATCTACTGGGCGGCCAACGCAGATGCCAAACCCCTGTTTGCTCAGTTTTCCGGTTTCAGATAAGATTTCACTGCTGCAGATTGAAGCAGCGGGCATGGCTTCAGTGGCACCGTAGGGCGTATGGATTTCAGCATCTTTGCCCAGCATGCCTGCAAATCTCTCAATAACAGACGGAGATACAGGGGCGCCTGCTGAGATCACTCTTTTTAATGATGGAAGTTTTACACCTTTTTTTTCGCCGTATAAACCGACGCGGTCTAAAAGGGCAGGAGATGCGAACATGTTTGTAATTCCCTGATCCTCAGCCGCTTCTATAATTTTGCAAGGGTTTACATTTGCCGGTTTTGTAAAGTCCATATCCGGTATTACCGCTGTCATTCCAAGGGCTGGATCAAAAAGGGCGAATAGAGGAAATGTTGGAAGGTCTATTTCGTCTGTTGTTATATTAAAGTGCGATCTTATTGTACGAATTTGGGCATCAAAGGTTCCGTGTGTATAAACGGTTCCCTTGGCAGGTCCTGTGCTGCCGGTTGTAAATAAAATGGCCGCGATTTCATTTCGTCTTGTCTTGGCGACAGGATAAGGCTTCCAGGCTGCCTTATATATCTCTTTTAAGGTTATTCCTCTCCAGAACCGGTGCCTGCTGATAATTATCAAATGTTTAACTGTTTTAAAATATTTGGGGAAAAGAATTCGGACAAGGTGAGCTTTTGAGATACCTATAAAAGCCCTGGGCCGGCTTTCATTTAAACAGCGAATCAGACGGGAGATTCCCATGCCTGGATCTACAACAACGGGAACAGCTCCTGTTTTGAATAAGGCAAAAGTTACGGCAAAGAATTCCAGACTCGGTTTTACCATCAAGACGGTTCGCATTCCGCGCTTGATGCCCGCTTTTTCCAGCCCGTGGGCTATTATATCCGATTCCCGGTCGAGCTGCTGAAAGGTAAGATGGGTATAGGCGATCCGGCCATACTCATCCTTTCCCAAAGGATATATCACAGCTCTTTTATACGGCTGAATTTTGGCCATATGCTTTAAGTGTAAGGAAACATTCATAAAATCGCTATTTGCACTATCATTTGAAAAATTCATCGGTTTATGTATGAGTACTGAAGTACTTAGTTCTTAGCACCTGAACGCCCAATGGCATTAACTTAAAGTGAAACGCAAAAAGGGTTTTTCTTGTTCCCAGACTCCGCCCGGGAATGCCGGTCCTGGAGGCTCTGCCACCTGTGTGACTGGGTTGGAGGCCACTTGCCAACTCTGTAAAGGCAGAGCCTTTTAGCATCCGTTCCCAGGCAGAGCCTGGGAACAAGGTTGAAACTCAAAACTTACAGAAAGAGGATTTTTTTTCAAAAAATTTTTCACCAGATCAGCAATTTTATCAGGAGAATCCTCTAACAGATAATGCCCTGATTTTGGAAAGAGATGCACTTTTGCATCAGGAAAACGGCGTCGCCATTTTGCAAGATAGGATTCATCAAAAACAAAATCCTTTTTTCCCCAGCATATAAGCATCGGAATTTTTCTAAGTCTGTGCAGGTTCTCATCCACATGTTTTACATATCTAAAGCTCGGGTCATTTTCAGATGCAGGTATATCCTGAACAAATTTTAATACAGCGATCCTGTTGTTCCAGCAGTTGTACGGCGCTGTCAGACCGGATCTGACCTCTTCCGGAAGTCTTTTGCAAGACGCCATAAAAGCAGCGCCTTGAACAAAAAGATTAAAACCGAGGACAGCAATCGTTGCAAACGGCCTGATATTTCGTATAAGCCACAGTCTGATTGGCAGACTTTTCCCTTTTGGCGGGAAAAAGGCAGCGGTATTCATTATTATAATTCGGCCTATCTTTTCCCGGTGTTTCAAAGCATAGGCCATACCTATCATACCGCCCCAATCGTGAAGTATAAGGGTGATCTTTTTTTTCAGGTCAAGATGTCTGATAAGGGCTTCAAGATCGTCTAATCGGTTTTTCAGTCGAAAGCCGTAATTTCGTATATCCGGCTTATCAGATAATCCGCATCCGATATGGTCAGGCGCAATGATACGAAAGCTGGATGAAAGCTCTTCTATCAAGTTCCTGAAATAAAATGACCAGGTTGGATTTCCATGAATCATTACCACCGGATCTCCGCTGCCCTGATCCAGATAATGATATTTAAGACCGTTAATATACAAAAAATGGGACTTGAAAGGATAAAGGCGGCTAAAAGAAGAAATATCTATCTGATTCTTTTTTACCATTTTATCCCTAACATGATGCAGTTCAGCCCGCTGCCTATTCCTAAAAAACCGACCATATCTTCTGAATTTATGAATTCACGTTCTGATGCAATTGCAGCGGTAATCGGAAGAGAGACGGAACCGATATTTCCAAGATACTGGAATGTTGTAAAATCTTTTTCTTCATCAATTCCAATGGCTTTAAGTATGGTTTTTTGATGAGTTGCACCGACTTGGTGGCAGATTATCTTATCAGGTTTGTCATCAGGCCATGACATCTCTTTTTTTAAATCCTCAAATGTCTTGCTTCCCAGAGATACGCCATGCTGCAGAATACCGATGGAATCAGTTTCCATGATATTAAGGCCGCCTAATGGCGTTTTTTTGTCAGATCCCCAGCGGCAAAGCTCATGATACCTGGTTGAATTTTTTGCTACACCGCCTAACAGACGATGGCCGGAGCCGGAAACCGATGCATCTGTCAAAAGTACGGCAACAGCGCCGGAACCTCCGGTAAGCGTCGCTATTCTCTTTTTAAAGATTTCCATATCTTTTGTTTTAAGGAGATAATCTATGGCAAAGTCAATGATATCTCTGGCCGATTCACATGCCGTCACAAGACCGGCCTTGACCTGGCCTAGTTCTATAGCATTTGCAACCTGGATTATCCCGTTTAAAACACCGAGGCAAGCATTTGAGACATCATAAACCAGAGTTTCATCGGAAAGCCCAAGACCGTCACATACTGCACAGGCCGTTGCGGGTTCCAGATTGTCCCGGCATACACCGCAATAGAGAAGCATACCGACAAGTTCTTTTGGAATACCGGATGCATTCAAAGCCTTTGCTCCTGCTTTTAATGCCCCTTCATAGTTTGAGTATCCTGGATTCCAAAACCTGCGTTCGTAAATCCCGGTTAATGATTCCAGCATTCCCTTTTGCAGATGGAGCTTATCATAAAGAGGTATCAGTCTGTTTTCAATATCCTCTGAAGTTACAACGTTCGGAGCCATCTCATACCCGAAAGAATCAATATAAACTCTGGAATATAGCATCTGTTTTACCATATAAATCATGCGCAGGGGACTGCCTGCTTCAACTGGCAGGGGAATGCGCATCCTTCTTTTTTATTTTTT
>CAZRLQ010000239.1:0-4102 GCA_964600725.1 uncultured Desulfobacterales bacterium | reverse complement strand
GCAACATTTCATCTCAAGACCATTTTCTCCCAAACTTCAATTCTGTTCATTGAGTAACCGATTCGTTTTATTATCGCTGATTTTTTACGTTAATAATTATCTTCGATTTTGTCAATAACTTCAAGACCGGCATTTTCAACAACAAAATAAATATTGACAAAATTACAGGTTATTGTTATGAAGGATTAATTGGGGCTGTAGCTCAGATGGGAGAGCGCATGACTGGCAGTCATGAGGTCAGGGGTTCGATCCCCCTCAGCTCCACCACACCAGATGATTAAAAAGGGTTAGCCGTTTTGGTTAACCCCTTTTTTATATCGCAATCCAGATAGTTGGCCGGTTTTTGTCTTCCATACCTGCATAGCTTCTTCCTGCCGCACTTCTTTTGGCGCAGGAAGGAAGGTGATTTGAACTTGATCACAGATCACAACTGAAGGTTTTCAAACAGGCGCTGAGAAAACTTTCAATTTCTCAGGGTTAAAACAACTTAAGCTGGGTTTGGCTCTTTTTTTTTATATGTTCAGTGGCTTCATATTGTTTTAAGCAATCTTCTATGTCCTGTACAAAGGGTGAAACCTCTCTTGCAACACGCTTTCCGTAGATCCTTCGATTTTTTGTATAGGTCAGATATAACTTCTCTTTTGCCCGGGTCATGGCTACATAAAAAAGCCGCCGTTCCTCGTCCATATTTATATTTGCGGCCTGCGGCCGTCGATACGGAATAAAATCCTTTTCACAACCTGCAATAAATACCACTGGAAATTCAAGCCCTTTTGAGGCATGCAGAGTCATTAGCGCCACTTTCTCGACCCCTGAATCATAAAGATCTGTATCGGTTTTGGTTTCAAGGGCTGCCGATGTAAAAAACCTATTTATGTCTACGCCTTGTCCAAAATTTCGGGAGATTTTTTTTATCATTTCAAAAGATCTTTTCACATCTTTATCTTCGTTTATTTTGGTTGAAATAGAAGTATGAGCTGCTATATGTTTTAATTTTTCTTCCAAGGTGAGTTTAAACATGTTTTTCCGCATCTCATCAATTTTGCGGATAAAGGTATCAAACTTTAATTGAAGCTCTATTTTTATTCCCTGTAAAGGAAATTGCCTGACATGATTAAGGGCCTGTTCCAATGTAAAATTGTTATCAAAAGCCCAGCTCTTAAAGACTTCCAAGCTCTTTTTACCTATACCCAATCCCAACAGACTTATACTTTTTTCAAAATCCGCGTAACTGCCGCATCCTCCAATTATTTTTAAAAATGAAATCATCTTAGCCGCGTACTGATTATTAAAAATGCTCTCCCTGCTGGCTTCCTGATAAGGAATGCCGGCTTTGCCAAAAACCTCTGCAATTACTTTACCTTGTCTGGCTGTCCGGTATAAAACGGCAAAATCCGAGAAACTCCTGGATACAGTGGGCTCATTACCATCGACCTTTCCGAAATCAACTGAATGAAATCCCATACCCCCTACCATTTGTTCAATCTGCTTTCCAATGGCAACTGCTTCAGCTTTTTCCGACCCTGATTCAATAATACTCAAACTTTTGATCCCATAAATTTCTGAATACGTCCGAAAATCAGATCTCCTGCCGCCCTGCTTCTTAATAACCTGGGTTGATGCATTAAGTATTGTCTCAGTTGATCGATAGTTCCGAGCAAGGTTAATCACCTCGGAATTTGGATAGTCACTCAAAAATCGGTTAAAATATATAAGATCAGATCCCCTGAATCCGTATATCGACTGGTCTGGATCTCCGATCACACAAATATTCTTCCCGGGAGGTGCCAATGCCCTGATGATCCGGTATTGTCCCTGATTCAAATCCTGGTATTCATCAACAAATATATACTTAAACCTGCTTTGATATTTTTTCCTGAAATCTTCATCGGTTTCCAGCCGTACAACAACCTGAAACACCAGATCTTCATAATCGTAAAAGTGCTGAAACGACAGAAGATTCTGATAAAGCCGGTAGATAGAAACAAATGATTCAGCTTTTATGCTGTTTGCAACTGCCTGCAGATAGTCATCCGGTGATAATATCTGCTGCTTGGCTGTCATGATCCGCTCCAGCAGTATATCAGGCTTTTCAAATATGCTGATATTTTTTCGTTTGGCTTGTCTCAATGCTTCATGGATCATATAAATCCGGTCGTTTTCATCAATAATAAACATTGGCGGGTGACTCTTCCGACGGTTTAACAGATCATAACAAAACGAATGAAATGTAGTTGCCAGTGGGAGATCAATGCGATGGTCAAGTAAAGAAGAAAGCCTCTCTTTCATTTCCCTGGCTGCCTTATTGGTAAAGGTCAATGCAAGAATATTTCCGGCTAAAACCTGTTTTTCCTTGACCAGGTAAGCAATCCGGTGAGTCAATGTACGTGTTTTTCCAGTGCCTGGACCCGCTGCAATCAACATTGGTCCTTCATTATGCAGTACAGCTTGTCGCTGCTGATCATTGAGATCATCCAATAATACTTTAAAGCCCTTCGAATCGCGCCGGCTGGCTGCGTGATCCGTCTGAAAAGGCTGAGCTTTGAATATACCGTCTTGATTTTCTTTATTTTTGCAACTTAATTTCAAGCAGGATTCTGGCTTAGTCGGGCGGTGATTTATTTTTTCTTTAATTTTAGAAACCGATGACGGCAGATGAAAGAGAAGCTTTTGTCCCATAAGGGTTTCTCGCTCCTGTTCTCCGAATATCTTTACCTTTCCATATTCACCATCATATCCGGGCAATACATGGAGCTTTCCGCAGCGCATACGGCGAATGGCCTCCCCCAATAGAGGTATACCTGCATTTTCTATAAGGTCATAGTCCAATTGGTCAAGAATGGTGAATTCATCTCCCAAGGAAGTTAAAGCCGACAGATAATTCCTGCCAACCTTTTTGGAATTCGGACCGACCTGCAAAATTTCCGATAATATATCTGCTAATGGAACAATACTGTAAAATGGATTTCTTTTCTCAGTTATTTCGCCCTCTGAACGGTCCGCCAATTCTTCGACCCGATATAAAACCCCCAAGGTCAATGGCTTTTTGCATACAGGACATATCCCGCCCGCAGCCATAGTCTGTTTGGGACTAAAACTAAGATTGCATTTTCTATGACCATCCAAATGGTATTTCCCTTCTTCGGGATAAAACTCAAAAGTTCCTAAAAACCGCTGTGGATTACCTGTCTTCATTGCGGATATTATGGAACCGTAATTGAGCGATGTGTCAAAGATATTGGCCTCCCTTCCCAGTTTCATCGGAGAATGGGCGTCTGAATTGGAGATTAATGTCAATCCATCCAGATGTTTTATACGCCAGTTCATGGGAGGGTCTGAGGAAAGACCCGTCTCAACGGCAAAAATATAGGGAGTCAGATCTTCAAAACATTCCTCTATGGAATCAAAGCCGGACTTTGAACCGAGAACCGAAAACCACGGCGTCCAGATATGTGCAGGTACAAAAAAAGAGCGATCCGAAGTTTCAAGGGCAATATCAAGCAAATTTTTTGCATCCATCCCTAAAATCGGTCTTCCATCGGATTGGATATTGCAGATTTTATCAAGTCTTGAATTAAAATTACTTACAGCCTCAAAATCCGGCATAAATACCAGATTATGGTTTTTACGGGTTTTGCCGTTTTTCTTATAGATATTGCTGATTTCACTCGTCAACATAAACCGGACGCTTCTGCGGCATGAATCAGGCACATTTTTATCATACTTTTCAGTCAGTCCGGCATTTAATTTAAAAAGCCCCTCTTCTGCTGGAACCAGTTTTTCCCTGATCTCGGCAAACCAGCCCGGATGAGTAAAATCTCCTGTTCCGACCACGGTGATTCCTTTGAGCTGAGCAGCAATATATAAATGCTCAAGATCCAGGTCTTTGGCCGTCGCCCTTGAAAATTTTGAATGAACATGCAAGTCAGCTATAAATTTCATAACAATAGAATTTCAAAACCCTTCATTTTTCCAGTTAATATTTTCTCAGAAGCTTTTCATAAATAATATAGAACCTAAATCCTGCAAGCGCCGGGTTTGCCCTGCACCTGCCTGCCGCAGGCAGGTGCAGGGCGGCAGGGGCGCAGACGCACTGCGATAC
>CAZRLQ010000238.1:1531-4103 GCA_964600725.1 uncultured Desulfobacterales bacterium | reverse complement strand
GTTAACGCTTGAGCTTATTTACAAGCTGTCTGCTTTAGCTGACAGTAGTTGACTCCATTATTCTGCCAAGAATTTACAAATTCATAAATTGAGCATTTTTCAAAGGTCATCCCTTGCCCAGGGGATTTCTACACAACACGTGCGCCGATATAATGCTCTTTGAAAGATTTGTTCAGCCCTTCCCTGTCCATCTTTATTGCCAAAGGAAGATAGTCCAGAATATCCTGGGCGATTATGCCGTCTTCGCCTTTATCCGCTGCTGCAAGATCTCCGGAAAGCCCATGGATAAATACTCCCTTTCTTACCGCCTCCTGGATGGATAATCCCAGCCCAAACATGGCGGCAATTGTCCCTGTCAGAACATCCCCCGAACCTGCTGACGCCATGCCGGAGTTTCCGCTCATATTGATAAAGACGGTTTCATCGGGATATCCGATGAGAGAATGCGCTCCCTTTAATACGATAATTGCATTCAAATCCTTTGCGCTTTTTTTGAGAATATCTATTTTATTATTGTCTATTTCCCTTACATCTTTTTTTATCATTCTGGACATTTCACCTAAATGAGGTGTAAGAATCGTCTCTGCTTTCCGTTGTTTTATGATTTCAAGCTCTTCACAGATGGCAGTAATGCCGTCACCGTCAATGAGAAGCGGTTTATTGATTCCTCTTGCCAACTCCCTTACCATCTGCCTGGTTTCTTTATCTAAGGACAGACCAGGGCCAAGGACGACCATGTCCATTTTTTCGGACAGATTGAGCAGTGAATCCTTATTCTCTAAAGAGATACTTTTTGAATCTGTTTCTTTTTGAGGGACAAATACAATCTCACTGCCTTTATTGGCAATAAATGGTGTTGCAGATTCGGGAGCGGCAAGACGTGAATATCCGCCCCCTGCTTTCAGGAAAGATAAAGCCGCAAAATAGGGTGCTCCAAAATAGCCGGAGGCGCCGGCGATAAACAAAACTTCACCAAAATCTCCTTTATGACCGTTTTCATTCCGGGGAGGAAGTTTTTTTGTCAGATTGATTTCCGTTTTCAACGATTCGTAAATTGACGGTGGAAAAGAAATATGTGTAACATATAACTTCCCGCATCGTTCATATCCTGGGTAAAGCATGTTTCCGACCTTAGGAAGGCCAAAGGTTACTGTGCAATCTGCCTTTATTGCTATGCCCCTGATTTGTCCTGTATTCCCGTCGATACCTGAAGGAATGTCAATACTTAATACGAATTTTTCGCTTTCATTAATCAAATTAATGATATCATGATATAGTCCACCAACATTTCGTGTAAGCCCTGTGCCAAAAATTGCATCCACAATGGCATTACAATGACGTATATCCTTTTTTACCGGTTCGATGGACTCAATCCGCTGAACCTTTATTGGCAACCGATGCACAATGTCAAGATTGGTTTTTGCTGCACCCTTGAAGTTATCAGGGTCGCCTAAAATAAAAATTTTAACTGTGCCTCCGCTGGAATGGATCTTTCTTGCAATAACAAATCCATCTCCTCCATTATTGCCGATGCCGCAAAATACAAGAAAGGTTTTATCTTTAATGCCGATTTCTTTTAAAAGTATATCATATGCGGCATGACCCGCATTTTCCATTAAAAGTTCATCTGCTATGCCGAACTTTTCAATGGCTGTCCTGTCAAACTCTCTCATTTCGGAAACACTGCTTACTTTCATCCTGTCACCTCTTGAAAATTTGTGCTTGTACTGTTAGCTATTAACGACTGGAAGATAGTATTGTATCAAAACAGAAGTTCAAATCTTTTACTCATTTGAACCGTATATGTCAAATCAAACCGCACGACTTTGGTGCAATTAAAACCGTTGGTTTCTGTTTATATTAAAGTGCTGCGTGATTGGGCAGTAACTTCTCAACATAGCCAAGCGTTCTAAGCTGTAATTAAAGCTCGATTAAACATTTCACTTGATATATAAAGATAAATATGATTTTTATCTTATTGATAGGGAACGGTGACGAAATAACTTCCATAAGTATGCATCACCTGAAGCCGTGATGCATATTAGCGCAAAATAGTAGGCCCCTGTGCCTGCCCGATTGATTACACAATGCCTGGCAACCACAGGGGGGTTATCTCTACGCGCATCAAAAATTTTCAGGCTGTGCCGTTAGCTGTTAGCATTGAAAATAGATGGTGATGAGAGATTTTGGAAGACTCAATGTATGGGAAAAAGCCTATCGTTTTACACTACAGGTCTCATAGAATCAGAAAAGAATTTTCTTCTGATAAACAATGAGGATGTTGAACCGTTTTATCCAAAAGCAGGGGTTAGAAATTTTTAGCCCCTGCAGCTCTTGTAAATAAATATGAAGATTGGAGGTGATCTGTTGGGAAGTGTTGTTAAAAAGCGAAAAAAAAAGATGAGGAAGCACAAACATAGGAAACTTCTGGCCCGCACGAGGCATCAAAGGAGAAAATAAAGATATGGTTCGTTTATAACCGGATAAAATCCGGTTTTATGATCTCATAAAACCTGCAATGCGGAAAAATTCCCTGCAGCTCGCTGCAGGGTTATTCAATCTGTTTGCAACT
>CAZRLQ010000238.1:0-1431 GCA_964600725.1 uncultured Desulfobacterales bacterium | reverse complement strand
CCAAAAATTTATATATCCCTTAAAAGCCTGTTCGCTGGAGATTTTTCTATTATATCCTTAAATATTTGTAATGTTTCTGATAATATTTTTAATTCCGGCGTCTGTCCCACAGGTATGTTATCTACTCCGTTCTGTTCTAAAGCTTCAATTACGTATTGTGTGGTTATTATATTGATATCACAGGCGGGTTGATATGATGGTTCATTATACTTGATATCCGGTTTTGTATATGTAACGGAAAAAAGCCGAGATTCAACGCATTTACCAAGTATCCGGCGTACTATGCGGATAGGAATTTCCAGATCATTTGAAATCTGGATGGCCGTTAAGGGTTTTTCTCCCTTAGAAAATTTTTTTATCAATAAATGGGCAATTTGAAGGGAAAGTAATTTCATAAAAAAAAAGCTTATATTCGGGCAGTCCTGTTCAAATTCATAGGAATCAATATTTTGGTGAGCAAATGAAATTTCTGCCCCAAGGAGAACCATTATCCAGCTTAGTTGCAACCAGATCAAAAATAAAGGTAATGCGGCGAAACTTCCGTAAATAGCATTATATTTCGCCACGTTTACCTGAAAATCGATATATCCCCATTGAATAATATGATAAAATATTCCGGCAACAAAACCGGCTATGATGGCAGACCTGAAACTAACCTCAGTGTTTGGTACTAAAAAGTAAGTAAAGGTGAAAAGTGCCCAGATTAGACAATGAGGTAAAAATTTCAAAACAAAAAATATAGCTGGACTTAAGATTTTAATAAGCCTTGCTTTTTCAGTAATAAAAGTGACTTCAGTTCTTATAAATACCGTAATGCTGCTGGACATCATCATAACAATAGTGAAAATAATTATCATTGAAAGATAATCACTGAATTTTCTCCAATGAGATCGTGTTTTTTTTATTTTCCATATATGATTTAATGACTGTTCAATATGGCCCAACACTTTTATAATAGTCCAGAAAAGAACAACCACACCAATACCTCCAATCAAACTTCCTTCTGTATTTTCAAGCAGTGAATGGGCAAAATTCACAATATATATCAGGATCTCTTCCTGACCTTGGAATTTTTCCAATAGCTGTTTCTCAAGAATTGCTTCAAGACCAAACCCTTTGGCTATTCCGAATGTCATTGCCAAGAAGGGCACAATGGAAAGGAAGGAAAAAAAAGTAAGGGCAGATGCTCTCAAGTAACAACTATCTTTCTCAAAACTACGAATTGTCAAAAGGACAATTCTAGCTTGTCTAATAAAAAAGGATTTTATCGGAGAAAGATTTTTAGAGCGAATTTTCCAAATATCAGTTTGGATAAAATCGAAAACTTTTGTTATCATAAATTTAACGTTTTGCATGATAGCGCTATTTTTTTTCATTTTTACAAGTTTTACAGCAATTCCCGTCTCCATCCCTAAGTGATGAAAACAGGGC
>CAZRLQ010000237.1:0-4103 GCA_964600725.1 uncultured Desulfobacterales bacterium | reverse complement strand
ATTATAACGCTTCTCTTAATATTTTGCACATGGGACAATATGGTGTCCATGCCTTACAGCCGTACCTATAATTTTTTAGGGAAATGGTAACTATGTTAATTATTCCTTTTGTTTCTTTTTCGTGGGAATAACAAAGGGACAGGAGAGTTCATCTTTAATATCAGCCATCCAATGGTTATTTGACCACCCTGATCTGTTAATTATTACACTTTCATCTCCTCCCCATACAGCCGTATGAAATGACCGGTGCAGGGCCATGAATTTATAAAACTCAGAACGTCGATCCCCCAAACGGATCTCTATTTGCATCGGAATATTATTTCTAATTACAATTTTTACTTTTTCTAAAATAACCATTTCATACTTTCGTTTCAACATATCTGCTTTATCTTGCATTCTTGAGTCGTATTGCAACAACAGCAGAAATATAATCTCAGCATTAATACGCTGGGCCAATGCAGCGGCATAATGAACAGCCGTCTGCCGTATGTTGAGATCTTCAAAAAAAACAATGATTTTTTCATTACGATGCATAGTATAAGCCGATGAGCCTTAAACCGATACAATTTTCCTTTCAGCACCTGATGGATCAATGCCATGAAATATAATTTTTAACATATACATCTACATGAACAACTCCGGAAATTTTATTTAACATTTCCTTAATAGCATTACTTTTCTCCTGCTTTTTATACTTAAAGGTTCTGATCTTCACCACAACTGATCCTCTTTTTGCCTGTACCGCAGAGTGCGGAAATCGTTCGATAAGGAGTTTATGCACCCTGCTTTCCAGTTCAATATCCTCAATGCAGTTGATTGAATAGGTCATGGGCATGAATTTACGGTCTTTTACCGTGTCTATAATGATATGAACCGCTTTCTCCTTTTCAATCTGTCCCAGATTAATTACCAGATCGTAACGGGATGCATCGGTCTTATCAATCTGGGAAGCCTCAAGAAATTTCCGCCAGTGCTGCTCTTTTCTGGGAGAAAACTTTTTTTCAGATTCAATCCGGCTGCCATGTTCTTTAAAATCGGAAAGAATTTTCACCTTGAGAACATGGGAAACACCGCTCAAATAAAGATGTGCGGCCAGGCCGCAACATACCGTATTATCGTTCAGAAGCCGGCTTAAAACAGCCGATTTTATACAAGCCATGTAACGGTTCCTGACCCTGCCGGTCATTCTCAGCAAAGACTTGCTGCCATCAAGAGCATTATGCAGCCCGGATTCCGGAATATTATCTGTTTCGGCTATCGTTGTTAATATTTCACGGCCCAGACATTTATAATTCAATATGCCGGCCGTTTTTTCAGCGATCTCCTGGCTCAACTGGTATGAATCCGAAGATATCGTTATAATTGACATGATTTTTGTCCTTGTTTATTTGCTTTTTCTCAGAATCATATAACATCGGGAGGGAACTGCATTCCTGAACGCACTTCAAGGTTGTTTATACCTTCAATCTCCCTGCTTAAGGTTTTGACTCTCTTTTCCAATTTATAAACAGATCTGTCAGATGCTTTGGTATAGACCAGAACGTTTCCGTATTCACTGATAACAGATACATCAAAGTTTTGTTCCAACAGCGCGGCCTTTATCTGACAGGCAAGCGCTAAATCCTCCATCTTCTGTCTTGAAATTTCGGTGGTCTTGAACTGTTCAGAGGTGGCTGCCTGGCAGATAAAATCCACGGCATTATCTACCGTAAGCTTATGAATATGAATTACAAGATCGTAAAGCGAACTGTCCCAGGGATCAACGCCGTAAAGACTTTTCGTCCACTTCCGCCGTGCCTTGTCATCTTTGAGCAAAAAAAGCCGGGCATGCTTCTCATTTATATTCTCGCGTTCTACCTCGGTGGCTATGCGGTCTTTCATCTCGGCGATGATTCTTATTTTGAGAACATGGGGTATACCCTTCAGCAAAAGGTGACCCGCCAGCCCATGATAAACTATGTTGTCCCTTTTCAAACGGCTGGTAAATGCGCTTTGAATGTAGGTGATAAAGGTTTTCTTATCCTGACTGATTCGTTCAAAGATAGAAGGAGCGTCATGAATGGCCTTTATGAGTTTTGCTTCCGAAACCTTGAAGCGTTCACTGGCCTCTATAATCACCTCACGGCTTATACACTCATACCCCAGCTGCCCTGCTACCTTCTCGGCCACTTCCTTTCCCTTGCTGTATGAACCACGTGAAATTGTAATGATTGACATCTTGTATCTCCTTAATACCTTGAGCATCACAAGCCATATACTAAATAAATCATCCCCACCATTACCGCTAAGAAAATAATGCTTACCAGCATACCGGCCTTCATAAAGTCCACACTCCGATATCGGCCTGGCCCCATATATAAGGCATTGACCTGGTGGGTCGGCAGGATAAAAGAGTTGCTTGTCGCTAATCCCACCACCAGAGCGGCCATGCGAGGATCAGCATTCGCCGCAATTGCCATGTTCACCACCAGTGGTACAAGAAGCACCGTAGCACCGACATTGGAAATGACCAGAGTAAAGATGGTCGAAAGTACTCCGATCAGGGCAATCAATACGACAGGCTTAACCGTACCGACAATATCCAATGTTGTATGGGCAATCCAGGCCGCTGTGCCTGTCTTTTCTGTGGCGATGCCCAGGGGAATCAGTCCGGCCAAAAGGAATATCGTCCGCCAGTCCACTGCGCGGTATGCTTCGTCAATGCTGAGCACGCGATTTATTATCATGCCCAGAGCGCCCGTCATAAGACAGACTGAAAGCTGAATCTTGAAAACCAGCACCATGGTCAAGGCCACAATAAGCCATAAAGCCGCAAAAACAGCCTTGTCAGGGCGCAGCAGTTCCACATCCACCGGTGTTGTAAACAGAAGGCTTTTTTCTTCCTGTAATATTTTGAGCCTTGCCCATGTTCCATGAAGCAAAATAGCATCACCGACAGCGAGAACTAAATCTCCGATCTCCGCTCTGTATGTCTCACCATGGCGGTAAACCGCCAAAGGCGTCACACGAAAACGATCCTGGAGATTTACCTGATTCAAGGTTTTACCTTCCAGCGGTGATCTGGGAGCCACCACAGCCTCCACCGATCCTGAAGCACTGTCTACAAATTCATCCTTGAATACCTCCAGATTATCCTTGATAATCATAGCGCCTTTTTCCGCTAAGCGCCTGACATCGTTCTCTCTGCCGTATACCGCAATATCTGCATTTGAACGTATTTCTACCTCAGGCCCTGGTGAAATGACCTTAAAATCGGGTGCTTCCGTTAAGGCTACGATGTCAACCAGATAACGGCGTCTCAGGTAACCAACAGTGATTGATTCCCTGAAATCGGTAAAATCATCAGGGGTTTTAAGTTCATAAATTTCGCCGATATCTTCCATAACGCTTTCTATCTCAGTGCTGGATTCTGCATCACCTTCAGATGCCGTGCCTTTGGGCAGAATAAAACGGCCAAAAACTACAAAACAGAGAATTCCGCTTACAACCAGAGCTATGCCGACAGGAGTTACATCAAACAGGCTGAATGGCTCAAGATTGAAAGGCGCTAAAAGATCATTCAAAAGAATAAGGGGACTGGATCCCACCAGAGTTACTGTGCCGCCTAAAATAGCAGAAAAGCCGATGGGCATTAAAAGACGGCTGACAGGGATCTTGAGAGACTTGCCGACGCGCTGAATGGCGGGCAGAAAAAGAGCTGCCGCACCTATGTTCTGCATAAAACTGGAGATGGCGGCTACGGTAAGCGAAATGGCAATAACTACCCGTGAAGTGCTTTTGCCTGCAATATAAAGAACAGGAGCTACTACCTTGTTTATTATACCTGTTTTATCAAGCCCTGCACCAATAATAATGACCGCAATAATCGAAATCACCGCATTGCTGCTGAATCCGATAAAGGCTTCCTTAGGTGTCACCAGGTGCAGCAGCGGCAGCACTACCATCATGATTATCGCAACCACATCTACTCTCACCCATTCTACAATAAAAAGAAAGATAGCTACTCCAATCATGATCATTACTAAAATCATTTCCGGTGTTAATGGTTTCATAGGTAAAATTCTCCTCAAATACAATTCAGCATCCAAATCCTGCAATTGCCG
>CAZRLQ010000236.1:0-4106 GCA_964600725.1 uncultured Desulfobacterales bacterium | reverse complement strand
CAGTACGTCTGCGCCCCTGCCGCCCTGCACCTGCCTGCCGCGGGCAGGTCTTCGGAAAACCCGACACTTGCAGGATTTAGGTGATAGTATAGGAAGTCCCATCTTTTGCTTAATAGATTCGGCATGATACAATAAAATGAGTAAAAAGTGCCTGCGAGTGAGCTAAAGTGCTTAAAATGCCTAAAGTTGCGGTATGCCTTCGGCGGCTTAGAGATATTTAGTGCCTAATTACGACTTCAGCCTGAAACAAAGTGAGCACAATTGTCTAATAAAAAATTAAAATTGGCAGCGCCTGCCTGCTGCAGGCAGGCCGAAGGCATATTCCTTAACTTTAGGCACTTATGTTCGCACCGAAGGTGCGCTAAGTTCAACGTAACACATTTCAATTCGATGAGCATATAAAACTGGGCCGTCTAAAAACGCCGGTTTTGGGTTCTATTTTTTGCTCACTTTCTGGACCCGG
The DNA here is from genome assembly GCA_964600725.1 of uncultured Desulfobacterales bacterium. Taxonomy (GTDB): domain Bacteria; phylum Desulfobacterota; class Desulfobacteria; order Desulfobacterales; family CAZRLQ01; genus CAZRLQ01. The sequence continues at coordinate 3,643 of CAZRLQ010000236.1, read as the reverse complement.
CAATATCGATCATAGTACTTACTATGTCTGGTTTTAGAGCAAAAAGAATCAGGTTAAAAAGCGGTCAAGGGAAATTGGCCAATTTAGACACCTTAATATAAAACTGGCCAAACTTAAGATGTAATAAAAAACAATGCTAAATAAAATACTTATAATTATACCGGCATATAACCATTCAAACAGCCTGAGAGATGTGGTTTCCCGTGCCCTTAAAGTTCATCCGGCAGTTATGGTCGTTGATGACGGGAGTTCTGAAAATGTTGTTGATATCCTCTCAGGGCTTAACGTCCCTGTTGTCAGTCATCCTGAAAATTTAGGAAAAGGATCGGCTATTTTAACGGGAGCACGTGAAGCTCTCAAGCGAGGTATGACTCATATTGTAACGATAGATGCCGATGGCCAGCATGATCCTTTTGATTTCAAGCGCTTTATTCCAGTACTCATGGAAGATCCCCATGCTATTATTGTGGGCAGACGAAATTTTCAAAATTTTAAAAGAGCCAATATACCTGGATCGGCTGTTTTTGGCCGCAGCTTTTCAAATTTCTGGCTTCGGGTTCAGACAGGCCAGACATTAGGAGATACACAGAGCGGATTTCGCATATATCCTCTTTTTGTGATTGAAAGGTTAAAACTTCGTGAGCGGCGTTATTCTTTTGAGATTGAAATCCTGGTAAAGGCCGCCTGGGCTGGAATAAGACTGCGGGAGGTAGATATTTCCGTCTATTATCCTCCAGCGGATAAAAGGATTTCCCATTTTCATCTCTTTAAAGATAATGTTAGAATCAGCCTTCTCAATACCAGACTTACCATGAGATCCATCCTGCCCTGGCCCCACCATAAGATAGAAGGCATCAATGATCGGACCAGTGAAAAAATTACCATGGTTCATCCGATGCGTTCTATAAAAACCTTGCTAAAAACCTTGCTGGCAGAAAATATTTCACCAAAACAACTGGCTGCCGCGGGATCATTAGGGGTGTTCTTGGGAACATTGCCTCTAATCGCCTGTCATACAATTGTCATACTTTTTGCAGCTAACTTTTACCGGTTAAACAGAGTTGTCTCATTAAGCGCAAGTCAGTTATGTATGCCCCCGCTGGTTCCAGCTTTATGTATAGAGACGGGATATTTTCTGCGGCACGGCGGGTTTTTGACGGAGATATCCTTGCAGACCCTTGGCTATCAGGCATTGGAACGATTTTACGAATGGTTGATCGGTTCACTGATTTTTGCACCGGTCTTTGCAGCACTTGTGGGCAGCACCATCTATATTACGGCTTTTTTTATGAAAAGAGCAGCGCAGGCAAGAGACAAAAAACGGGTATTCTTTGGTTCCCCTTCAGATGAGAAGATAAGGGAGTATGAGAATTAAAACTGTTGATATAAAATGAGATTTTTCTATTATGAATTTGTATGATCGTGGTATTGAAAAGGCCTTTGCAGATAAGCGGCTCTGTTTTGAAGAAGCTCTCAGCCTTTATTATGACGCGGACCTGCTGGTTCTTGCACAGCTTGCCTGCAGAAGAAGGAAAAAGATTCATCAAAATAATATCGTTACTTATCTGATAGACAGAAATATCAATTATACCAATGTATGCGTATCAGGCTGCCTGTTTTGCGCTTTTTACCGCGACCTGGATCATGATGATGCTTTTGTTATTTCCAAAAGAGAGCTTAAAAAGAAGATCGAGGAAACCATAGCACTTGGAGGAACACAGATACTGCTTCAGGGCGGAATGCATCCGAATCTTGAAATGGATTATTACCTTGATCTTTTAAGGTATATACGGAGAAATTTTTCCATTCATATCCACGGGTTTTCGCCACCGGAAATAGCTTATCTTTCACAAAAATCTTCTCTGTCCATTTACGATACCATTAAAAAGCTTGTTGATGCCGGACTGAACACGATTCCAGGGGGGGGCGGAGAAATTCTCGTTGATGAGATAAGAAAAAAAATATCTCCTAATAAGTGCACAGCAGGGGAGTGGCTGGGGGTGATGAAAACCGCTCACAAATTAGGCATTAAAACCACAGCTACAATGATGTTCGGCCATATAGAGAAACCCAAACATATTATCGAACACCTTATAAAAGTCCGTAACCTGCAGGATGAAACTATGGGGTTTACCGCATTTATTCCATGGACATTTCAGCCGGATAATACACAAATTAAAATACAAGGCGCTACGCCGGTCGAATACCTGAGAGTACTGGCTCTATGCAGGCTTGTTTTGGATAATATACCTAATCTTCAGGCATCATGGGTAACCCAGGGCGATAAAATTGCTCAACTTGCACTTGCATTTGGAGCCAACGATATAGGCAGTACCATGATAGAGGAAAATGTGGTTGCAGCCGCAGGAGTAAAATTTAGATTGAGCAAAGAAGAGATGATCCGGCTGATCCAAGATGCTGGTTACAAAGCGATGCAGCGGGACTGTTTTTATAATATAATTAAATAGAGGCAATTCCCGCCTTTTGTTAATTTTTAGATGTGTAATTTAATTTATCAATTTTGTGAACCAAAGTGCCTGAGAGTTGCTGGAGAGACGGGGAGACGGCAGGTGAAAGGATCTAACTCGATGTTCAAGTTTTTTGAGCTATTCAAAAATCATCTTTATATAACCTATTGATTTTATTAGCCTGATGTATTTGAAAGAGCTTTTTTGTATTCTAATAAATTCAGTAATTTATAAAAAAACCCGATCATCGAGTCTAAGGTAACTTTTCAAAAAGTCAGGGCAACGATGGAAAAATTTCCATCAATCCCCTCAATCCCCCTTTTTCAAAGGGAAAGTACATAGGTGTCCGAACTTATTGAGAATTTACGATCAAAGGAGGCAAATAATGGAACTTAAAGGGAAAAAGGTGATTATACTGGTAGAAGATATGTATAATGATCTTGAATTCTGGTATCCTTATTTTCGGCTCAAGGAGGCCGGCGTCGAAGTAACCGTTGTCGGACCCGTAACAGGGAAGGTGTATACCGGCAAGGCGGGGCTTCAAATCAAATCGGATATTGAAGCAAAACAGGTATTGTCTGCGGATTTTAATGGTCTCATTATTCCAGGCGGTTATGCGCCTGACCGAATGCGCAGACATCCTGAAATGGTAAAGCTGGTGCAGGACTTCGCAAGATCGGGAAAGGTGGTGGCTGCGATTTGTCATGCCGGCTGGATGCTGGCATCTGCCAAGGTTCTTCAGAGGCGGACGGTCACCTCTTTTTTTGCAATTAAAGACGATCTTATTCATGCCGGAGCCAACTATCTGGATCAGGAGGTAGTCGTAGACGATAATCTGATAACCAGCAGGACGCCGGACGATCTGCCTGCGTTTACGAAGGCCGTCATTGCCGCTTTATCCAAATGATCTTTATCTGGTCAAGAGGAAAGAATATTATGCTAAATCATCTCGATTTCGATTCATATCGACGATGAACCATCTGTGCTTTTTTATTGGGCCTGCCTGGAACAATATTACAGGGAAACGACGTTAACTCAACTCGCAGTGCTTCCCGATTTAACCAGCGGACAGGATAAGGATCGTTTTGGAAACCTTATTGGGGACACGAAGAAAAAATAAAAAAACTGCCTGCGGATTATATAGAAAAATCAATCAGGGAGAGGCAATATGTAAC
>CAZRLQ010000235.1:0-4107 GCA_964600725.1 uncultured Desulfobacterales bacterium | reverse complement strand
TTCCTCCCGTTCGTCCGATGTCAGCGACAACCGGTACTTAATCTTTGGCATATCCAACCTCCTTTTTTGGAGGTTAGGATACCATGATTTATATAAAAATTCAAGCGTGACATGACACTAGTGTCGTGTCAAGCGTTAAATATCGTATCAGGCACCTGTTATTCCCGCAAAGGATGGAATCTTTGGTATTTTCGCTGCTTCGGCGCTTCTATATTCCAGTTTACACGGGAACGAAGGCTATCTTTCCCTGAACGCATACCAGATGAATGCCATTTCTTCAGGCAAGGCTCAGTTTGCCGGTCTTGGAGAAATCGCCAAGCGTTACAGCGCGGGGCAATTCTCATTTTTATCAGGTGGGCAATCAGGATTGCTCCAGGTTTTAAAGGGCAGGAACCATAACCGGTTCCGATATTTTTTATTTTGAAAAGGAACAAATATTTAAATTATGATACAAAGCATTAATCCATATACAGGCAAGATCATTGCCGGATATCCGGAACATAACAATGCCGATATTGACCGTATTATCGAAAAAACAGACAAGGCTTTTGGAAACTGGAGACGCCTTAGTTTTTCAAAGCGAGCTGTTTTCACGAAAAAAATGGGGCAATTGCTGAGGAAAAGCAAAGAAGTATATGCAGAACTGATCACCTCCGAAATGGGGAAGATCATTTCTGAAGCAAAGGCTGAAATCGAGAAATGCGTCTGGCTTTGTGATTATTATGCCGAGAATTCGGAAAACATGCTTAAGCCGGAATTCATTGAAAGCAATGCTGTAAAAAGCTATGTGCGATTTGACCCTGTAGGAACCATCTACGCCATTATGCCATGGAATTTTCCTTTCTGGCAGGTGCTGCGCTTTGCGATCCCAACAATTATGGCCGGAAATACAGTTATTTTAAAACATGCTCCCAACGTCATGGGTTGCGCCACCGCCATTGAGAATTTATTTGATGAGTCGGGGTTTCCGGATAACATTTTTCGTAATTTGATTATCCCTGTAGAACTTTCTGAAAAGGTGATCGCCGACAGCAGAATACAGGGTGTAACGCTGACCGGAAGCCAGAGAGCGGGTAGGATTGTTGCCGCACAAGCCGGAAAATATTTGAAGAAATCCATTTTGGAATTGGGCGGGTCGGATCCTTACCTTGTCTTAAATGATGCCGAACTCAAGGTTTCCTGCAGAACAGGGGTTACCGCCCGCATGGCAAATGCCGGCCAGGTTTGCATTTCCGCCAAACGCTTCATCGTTGAAGAAGGCATCTTAAATCAATTCATCGAGGAACAGAAATTTCTGTTAAAAAATATGGTGTTAGGGAATCCCATGAAGGAGAACACAGACATGGGACCTCTTGCCCGTGCAGATCTGCTTGAAAATATTGAAAAACAGGTCAATGAATCGGTTCGCATAGGTGCCGAAATCATTACAGGCGGTCACCGCCTGGACAGCAAAAGTCTGTTTTACGCCCCTACCCTGATTACCAATGTAAAAAAGGGAATGCCTGTTTATGATGAAGAAACGTTCGGCCCTCTATCTGTAGTCATTCCGGCGAAAAACGCCGAAGATGCAATAAGGATCGCAAATGATACAACATATGGCCTTGGTGCGAGTCTGTGGACTCAAGATCTGGAAAAAGCAGAAGAGATAGCCGCAAATATAGAAGCCGGAGTGGTCTTTATCAACGGCATGACCAAGTCGGATCCCCGATTGCCTTTCGGCGGCACCAAACGCTCAGGATATGGCCGTGAACTCTCACATTTTGGTATCAAAGAATTTTTGAATATCAAGACGGTTTGTATCGCTTAAGCTTTTCGTAAATATCGCTATACAGCCCGAATACTTCATTCTTGCTTTGAACCAGGGGGGTTCACTTAAAAATAAGTTCGGGCTCTTACTTGCTTCCCCCTTTGAAAAAGCGGATTTGAGGGGGATTTTCCCATCGTTGCCCTAACTTTTTGAAAAGTTACGTTTTTATGTTTGCTTAAACTTTTTGAGTAACAGTTATTTTATGACAGGCTCTAATAACCACTCGGAAAGTCTATCAAGTCCCTTTTTTGTGGATACCAGGGGCGTATATCCCAAATCTTTTTTTGCTGCGTTTATATCAAACCAGTGGGCGGCGGCAAGCTGGTCTGCAACGAATCGGGTCATAGGCGGTTCGCTTTTTATATTAAATATCTTGTAGATAGATTCAAAGAAAGCGCCTATCCGCCATGCAAATTTGCGGGATATCGACCTTTCAACCGGCGGCAGGCCATCTGCTTTTAAAATATTATTTATCATATCCCATAAAAAGACCGGATCATCCTGGCTGATAAAATAGATATTTCCTGAAAGTTTATAATTTTCTTCTATTCTGTCAGCCGCCAGAATATGGGCATAAGCGGCATTCTCTATATATGTGGTATCAACAAGATTCTTACCATCTCCAATCTTTACAAGTCTTTTCGGATTTGCGATAATCCTTGGAACAAGATGGTTGTCTTCAGGTCCCCATATCAGGTGAGGCCTTAAAATTATTGTTTTAAGACCTTCGGAGGCGGCAGCTGCGACATTTTGTTCTGCAATGGCTTTGGTTTTTGAATAATGAGACAAAAACCTGTCAGAATAAGGCTCTGATTCGTCAACGCCCTCCATATCTGTCCCGTTAAAAATTACGCTCGGTGAACTGGTATATATAAGAGTCGAATTCTTGTTTTTAATGCAGGCTGAAATAATGTTTTGAGTGCCTTTGACATTGGTAAGGTAATATTCGGAATAATCTCCCCAAATTCCAGGTTTTGCCGCAACGTGAAAAATCAGCTCTGCCTCTTTGCAGGCATCTATTACAGCGGTCTTGTCACTTATATCGCCCTGAACCTGTTCAACCCCCATTGATTCAAGTTCCGGATAAAAGCTGCGTGAGAAACTGCGAACATTCTCTCCCCTTTTTAAAAGCAGCCGGATGATTGCTTTGCCCAAGAACCCTCCGCCTCCGGTAACCAGAACCTTTCTATCTCTACTGCCGGTTTTCACAAATCCTCCTTAAATATAAGTCACTAATATTATTAATTTATTATTTTAGAGCCGCAAAGATAGGTTAGGGAATTATGCATCCTTCGATGTTCAGGTTTGTGAGTTATTCAAAAATCATCTTTATATAACCTGTTGATTTTATTGGTCTGATGTGTTTGAAAGAGCTTTTTGTATTCTAACAAATTCAGCAACTTATAAAAAACTTGATCATCGGGTTACATTTTCTACGGTTTTATATAGGTTCCCACGCTGGAGCATGGGAACCAGGCTAAAAGCAACATCCCTGTCTGCAGCAGGCGGGTAAAAGTGTAAACCAAGTTTGAAGGATGCCGGAAATTACAATAGCCGATAATACTTACAGTACATTGACATGCTCTATTATTACTCAACCCCTTATTCTGATGATTTTTTATACCGAAATGCAAATTCCTTTATCATACAATATAGAACAGGTACGACAAATACCGAAATAAAAACCACAGCCATTCCACCAAATGATGGGATAGCCATGGGAACCATAATATCAGAACCGCGGCCTGTAGAAGTAAGGATGGGAATCAGGGCGAGTATGGTGGTGGCTGAGGTCATCAGGCATGGCCTGATCCTGCGGACCGCACCTGCAACTGTTGTATTCCGTATATCTTTTACAGATGTGATATTGCCGGAGGCGAATCTCTGCTCTAAATAGGTGGCAATAAGAACACCGTTGTCCGAGGCAATACCGAACAGGGCTAAGAACCCAACCCATATAGCAACACTCAGATTTATCGGATGCACCTGAAAAAGTTCGCGCATTTCAACTCCAAATATATTAAAATTGAGAAACCATGGCTGGCCGTAAAGCCATATCATGATAAATCCGCCAGCCCATGCTACTGCAATTCCCGAAAAGACCATTGCCGTGGCAGAGACCGGCCTGAACTGAAAATAAAGAATTATGAAAATTATAAAAAGGGCCAGGGGGAGTATAATCTTGAGTCTATTTTCAGAACGTACCTGGCTTTCATAATCGCCGGCAAAAGTGTAGGTAACACCTCAATGTCATTAACTTAAGGAAGATTTAAACAATATCTCTTGATATTTTAATTAGT
>CAZRLQ010000234.1:491-4114 GCA_964600725.1 uncultured Desulfobacterales bacterium | reverse complement strand
TTAATGTGACAAACAGCTCTTTCCGGCTCTGTCATTTGTTTATGAATAATTCAGGTATCATGGAAACGGATGGCTTGAAGGCTTGGGCTTTATTAATTTTGCAGGCTCCATAGTGGTTCATTCAGCAGGCGGCTGGGCAGCATTGGCCGGAACTATCGTTCTTGGACCCCGTTTAGGCAAATATACAAAGGAGGGCGGTATAAAGCCGATTCTTGGCCACAACCTTCCTTTAGCCGCGCTCGGTGTATTTATTCTATGGCTGGGATGGTTTGGATTTAACCCAGGTTCAACCGCTGCGGCAAATAAAGATATCGCCATGATTTTTGTCAATACAAACCTTGCAGCAGCCGCAGGCGCCGTGCTCGCCATGCTTACCTCCTGGATAAAATTCGGGAAACCTGAAATCGGCATGAGTTTGAACGGCGCTCTTGCAGGTCTGGTAGCCATTACCAGTCCGTGTGCTACTGTCTCTCCGCTAAGTGCGGTAATCATAGGAACGATAGCCGGCATTGTCGTTGTTTTAGCTGTTTTATTCTTTGATAAAATCGGGGTTGACGATCCTGTTGGTGTCATATCGGTTCGTGGAGTTAACGGAGCAAGGGGAACATTAGCCGCAGGTATTTTCAATATAGGAGGCAGATCAGCTAAAATAATCGGTGTTCAGGTATTAGGAATTGTGTCATGTTTTATATGGACATTTGTAACTGCGTTTATCCTGTTTAAAGTAATTGATAAAGCTATCGGTCTGAGGGTTTCTCCTGAAGAAGAAGGTCAAGGTCTCGATTTTACGGAACATGGAGGCAATGCATATCCTGACTTTGAAAGTTTCGTCGTATGCTCGGCAATAATTATAAACGGTAAATCATCCACCTAATGGCAGGAGTTTTGCTTTCTATGTCTTGACAAAAGGCTGAATCCTGCCATATCCGGTTATGTTGTTAGCTGTTAATTTGCCGCTGCTTTCCAGCTTGGATAAATTAGCTCCTAAAAGCTAAGCGCTAATAGCTGTTCATTACGGATTACCACACTAATCAGCGATGAACCATTATTTTTTGATAAGCAAGAACAGACCAGGACATCTGCCACTTTATAACCGTACAAATTTTCCTCTTTTGGGAAGTTTCTCCTGTCCGGTTATCCATCTCATTATTTCTCTCCCATATTTAACCAATTTCAGCAATTGCAGTTTTTCACAAAGCGACAGTTTTTTATTAGAATAATACTCAAATTCTTCATCAGTTATCCCAAGATAAGCTATAAAATCATTGATAACATTAGTCGGTCTTCTTCCGTCAAGACACATATTATATACATCTTGAAGCCCTTGCTCTCTCGAAATAGCTCCCATGCGAATAAGATTACTTATTTCAGAAGAAGTGTTGGTAATATTCTTTTTATATTCAAAATATCCTTTTAAAGGTTCCAGCATGCAGTTTGTATGCGAAGAATCGGCCTTTTGCGGTCTTCTCCACTTTAAATCTTCTATTAATGGAGTTATAAAATCTATTGATAACCAATCTATAAAGTTTGATAATGGAATAACCTGAGGGAAAAAATCTGTTTTTTTCGCATGTTCTATGCCGGCTTGCAAAGGAGACATTATATGATTATATACTTCCTGAGCAAATTTTTTTTCATGTTTCTTTAAGGTCATTAAAAACAACTTTGCACAAACTTTATATAATTTATAGAATGCTTCTCTTTGCTCTTGTCGGCTGAGCACACCACAAGATGAATCTACACCAATCTGAGCTATTGATATTCCGGAGACTATAAGTGGAATCTCTTCTTTCAGCGCAACAGGCAAAGCTGTTGAATAAGTTAATAAAGGACATATATTACAGGGACTTCCTATTGTCTTTAATGTAGCTCTATATAATTTTTTCAGTTTTTCTTTATCATACCTATGCACTCTATAATCGCATTTTAGACATTCTACAGCGTTTTTAATATTTTCCCATGCAATAGGCCTTATGAATTCATTATCCCAGGTATAAGCTAAAACCCGTGCTTTTATAATTTTTGCCATATAATATAAAACATAACTGCTATCTTTTCCGCCGGTCAATAAAACAATACAATCATATTTGCCTTTCCCTTTTTTGAGATCACAAATTTTTCTAAACTCTCTCTCTTTTTGCCGCCAATCTATAGAAAGGGGTTTATAATTTTCACATTCCTGACAAATAGTTTCTTTATCATATATTCTCATTATACATTTTTCACAACGTTTCATTGGTACATTTTTTCCTTTGGCTCAGACAAGGCTGACGGGAAAGATCTCATCCGAGCTGTTGAGGATGTGTTTCCATTGACAGGATGCAAAATCATGTCGATTGGCTGCTGCCTGGCCGAAAGTTCGAACAGGACGATCCTTATCGATAAAACAATGCGTTTTTCTACTTATGATGCATTGGCTCAAAATTATGCTTTGCAGCCAGAAAAGTCGGCAGATGCAAAAAGAGGCGGAAAAGACTTTTCCTGTGCTGCCAGAGTCGTCTTCTGAATCTTTTGCGCCAGCCAGGATCCGTATAGAATTGCTTTACATGTCTGTTGTAAAGCTCATCTAATTTTTTTTTTGAACCAATACCTTCTGGAACGTACACAAAGTTTAAGCAGTTCATTTTCCTCCAGTCATAGTCAAAACTGCCTGTGTCAAATATGGTCGACCAGAGGGGGGCACCATAAAAAGGTGTAAACTTTGACATGTTCATGTCGTCAAGATCCAGTGATATAGCCAGATCACTTGTCTTGCGGATCGATTCTTCGGTATCTCCGGGGAGCCCCATGATAAACAGCCCTTTTACTCTCAGTCCTTTTGCCTTGATACGTTTAACCGTATCTCGCACTTCGCCGAGATTTACACCTGGTTTATGAACTTTCATCAGGTCTGAATCACCTGTTTCAATTCCGAGTGAAAGCTGCAAAAATCCGGCATCTTTGAGTAATTGCAGCAGTTCATCGTCAGTATGACCAACGCGCACGGCACAATTGTACTGCATTCCCAGCGGTCTTGAAATCAGAAGATTGCAGAGTTCGAAAATTCGTTTGCGATCTGTTGTGAAAAGATCGTCATAAATGTTGATATGTCGTATTCTGAAATGTTTGCTCAAATAGCGCATATGTTCGTAAATATATTCGGCTGAATTACAGCGGAAGCTCTGTTTAAAAACAGAACGGTCGCAAAATGAACATCTATATGGACATCCTCTGCTGGTGACCATAGTTGCACCAGGGCTTGATATATAGCTGAACAGAGGCAGTTCATACCTCTTGGGAAAACCTTTCAATTTTTCGTAAGAAGGAAATGGAAGATCGTCCAGATCCGGTATTTGAGCCCGAGGCTCGTTTGACTTTATAGAGCCGGCATCTCTCCAGACCAGACCATTTATCAGAGCTGGATCTACCCCAGCAGCGAGCTCTGAAAGGGTGACTTCTCCTTCACCTATGCAAAGAAAATCGATGCCTTTAAATTTTTCAAGCAAGACAGCACCCATTGACGATATGTGCACGCCTCCGAAAATAATTTTGACTTGAGGCCTGATATTTTTAATCAGTAAAGCAAGTTCGTATCCATCGAGGAAACCCGAAGTTGTTGCGGAAAAACCGACTATATCAGGAGC
>CAZRLQ010000234.1:0-481 GCA_964600725.1 uncultured Desulfobacterales bacterium | reverse complement strand
ATCAAGAATTACTTTTGCATTGGAATCTGTACCGGCAGGGGCAAAAGGTCCCAGGCAGTCATGGATAAAAACGATATGACCTTTGCGTTCAAGATATGCGGCTATTGAAAGCAGACCGAGCGGTGCCATCCTGTTGGCCGTTGCAGTTACGTCTTTTTTGCCGGGAACCCAGTTTGAGCCGGCCGGATGTACAAGTGTTATCCGCATTATCTTACCTTTAAACCTAAACCCTGCAAGCGTCGAGTTTGCCGGAGACCTGCCCGCGGCAGGCAGGTGCAGGGCGGCAGGGGTGCAGACGTACTGCGATACTTCAAGTCCCTGCCGACACCGCAGATTCGGTAAAATCGGCGCTCCCGGAGGGTAAACTATTTTCAAAAACCGCAGCCTTTATGGCCGCATCAAACCGATGCGTGTTACGCAAGTACAATATTTCTATAATTCGTTGATATTAAAAGCATAATTTTCTTTTTGAAAATAGTTT
>CAZRLQ010000233.1:0-4134 GCA_964600725.1 uncultured Desulfobacterales bacterium | reverse complement strand
CCTTGCGTGATTTACCCAGCCGTTTAAGCTTTACGCGCTGTTCATCAGTTAAGTGCAATTTTGCCCGTTTGGTTTACCCTCCGCAGTTTTTGGAAAGGATAACATACAAACGGCAAAATGTAAAGATTTTATTGAAACTTTATACTAGGAGGCTGTCTGTTTTGTGAGCCAAAGTGCCTAAAATGCCTAAAGTCGCGGTAAGTCTTCGGCGTGCCTGCAGCAGGCGGACCAAAGGCGTATTCCTTAACTCGCAGTCACTTTAATATACTTTAGTTCACCCGTAGGCAATTATGTTCGCACCGAAGGTGTGCTAATTTAATAGGTACAAAAAAGATTAGCGAAACGTAAGCATTAAGTATTTTGAGGATTATTTTTTCAGCATAACGCAGATATCGGGCAAAAAGACCATTTATGGATGAACACTAACTACCATATCATTACCATCATGCTCCATAAGCATAACATTTACTGTCTCGAAACGTTTTGTTTTCACAAATTTTCCCGTATAATTCGCCTGGATGGGAAGTTCTCTGTGATTCCTGTCTATAAGTACAGCCAGTTCTATGCGATCCGGCCTTCCAAAATCTATAATGGCATCCATGGCCGCCCTTACGGTGCGCCCTGTAAACAGAACATCATCGATTAAAATAATCTGTTTACCATCAACTGAAAATGGAATTTTTGTGGGTTTAACGACCGGCTGATGCCCGATGGTGGTCCAGTCATCTCTGTACAGCGTAATATCGATATTTCCTGTCGCTATTTCAATCCCTTCAATCTCTAAAATCCTGGAACGTATCCTTTGAGCCAGATATACACCTCGAGTCTGAATACCCATAAACACCAGATTCTTGGCAGCCTTGTGAACCTCTAGTATCTCGTAAGCCATTCTTGTCAATATATGATTGATATCTTTTGAATCCAAAATTATTTCTTGTTTATTCATTGTATTCTGGTATTTTTAAAAAATTACATGCAAAAATGTAAGAAGCCTGCTTTTTCAACAAATCACCATTTTTTATACCACGCATAAATCTAAAATCAAGGTTTATATCATGGACTGAAACAGGGCAGCCTCCTGGAAAGATCGTCTTAACTATGAAAGAAATTTTGTCATGAAAACATCTATAAACGGTGTAATATTAGCGGGCGGATTGAGTTCCCGTTTTTCCTGCAAAGACAAAGCACATCTCAAAATAAGAGAAAAAAAGATACTCGATTACATTTATGATGTCTTTAAAGATCTTTTTAACCAGATAACTATAGTTACCAGTAATCCGCTTCATTGCATAGAATGGAATTGTAATATCGCAGCAGATATTTTTCCAGTCAAAAGCTCTTTAACCGGCATACATACCGGACTCTTTTTTTCCTCAACTTCCCATACTTTTTTTTCAGCATGTGATCTGCCATTTCTTAAAAAGGAAGTTGTTGAAACAATTATTGAAAGGGTTAATCCATCCGATGATGTAATTATTCCTGAAACCTCAACCGGAATCGAACCTCTTTGTGCGGTTTATTCCAGCCGGTGTCTTAAACCTGTAGCAGACAATATTGTTAGGCGAAAATTTAAAATTCAGAGTTTTTTTAATCAAGTCCGCGTAAAAAGAATAAATGAAGAAGTTTTGCGTAAAAAGGATTCGGAGCTTTTATCTTTTTTCAACATTAACACTCCTGAGGATTTAGTTAGGGCAGAAGAAATTCTTGCCGGAATTAATTGACTTATGGAAAAGGAGTAAGATGAATAAATGAATATTGGCCAACTAATCAACATTGTAAAAAAACATCCGGATTATGAAAAGATCGGAATGATCCTTTGCCATAATGGCGTGGTTCGAGGCACATCACTAAGCGGCCGCAAAACATCGGGGCTGAAAGTCACGGCAGATCATAATAGACTTAATCAAGTAATCAACAGATACAAAAAGAAAACCGGTATTGTTGAAATACTGGTTGAAATAAATGAAAATAAAAACTTATCTCCGGGAGAAGATGTGATGCTTTTAGTCGTTGCCGGTGATATACGGGAAAATGTTATTCCGGTTTTAAAAGAGACATTAAATGCGATAAAGACAAATGTTATACAGAAAACCGAGTTTTATTGTAATGAATAGGATGAACGGTGAACTCCGTTTTAACAAAAAGACAAAAAGGAGTTAATTGATGACCTCCTTTACCCATATTGATGAAGATGGGAATGTGCAAATGGTTGATGTAACGGGCAAAGAACTTTCCTTTCGTACAGCGGTAGCGCAAGGAGCTATTTTTATGAATAGAAAAACCCTTGAAATAATTCTTAACCGGACTGCAAAGAAAGGAAACGTCCTTGAAACAGCACGAATTGCAGGTATTATGTCGGCAAAAAAAACTTCGGATCTGATTCCCTTATGCCATCCTATAAATATAACGCATATAAAAATCGACTTTTCCTCGAATAAATCAGACAACTGCATCGAAATAAAAGCCTCTGTTCGCATAAGAGGCCGAACAGGTGTTGAAATGGAAGCCCTGACCGCAGTATCTGTGGCAGCGCTTACCATTTATGATATGTGCAAATCGTATGATAAAAAAATGACTATTTCAGATATCTGCCTTCTTGAAAAAACAGGCGGAAAAAGCGGCGACTTTATCAGACGTTAAAACCCGCATTTTGTAACCCTGCAAGTAATTTTGAAGTATAAAAACTCCTCACTTTAGCGCTTGTCTTTCGAAAGCTGACGTATTCCGTAACGCAGCACTGCTGTGTCTGAGGCTTTGTTCAATCAGGCCGATCAAACCTGACCTAAATCTGAGCGCTATATTGTCCAATTTATTCCCGGACGGATCCTTAATAGTTATTGGTCCAATTTAAACCCCCGGTTCTTAAGTCAACAGCATTGGGATTTATACCGGACCGATGCCATCAGGGCCCCGAGCTCCTCAGCTTCGAGTTTCTCTTCGGTCAGAAGTTTATTGGCCCCATTTTCGAGAATCTCTCTGTTATCCAACAGCAGCTGCCGGGCCCTTTCATATTGTTCATCGATGATATGCTTCACTTCATCATCGATTATTTCCGCCGTTGATTCGCTGTATTCCTGCGCGCCCTCGGGAGCCATCTGCAAAAATTGCTGACGCTTCTCCCTGCTGAAATAGACCTTGCCGAGTTGTTCACTCATTCCGTATTCCTTAACCATGCTGCGGGCGATGTCGGTGGCCCGTGCAAGATCATTGTGCGCGCCGGTTGAGATATCTTCGAAAACGATTTCTTCGGCAACCCGCCCGCCCAGGAGAGTGGCGATTTTGTTGAGCAGTTCGGTCTTTTTCATCAGGAACCGGTCTTCAGTGGGCACTTGCAGGGTGTACCCCAAGGCCGCGATCCCGCGGGGGATGATTGAAATTTTCTTGACAGGGTCGGTTCCCGGCAAGGCGCGGGCGACGATGGCGTGGCCCATTTCATGGTACGCGACGATTTTTCGTTCTTCCGGATTCATCAGCCGGTTTTTTTTCTCCAGTCCGGCGACTACCCGCTCCACGGCCTCCTCGAATTCGGCCATGCCGACCTTTTCCTTGTTGCGGCGGACTGCCAGCAATGCGGCTTCGTTGACAATATTGGCTAAATCCGCACCGGCCATACCCGGCGTCATGCCGGCAATGGCCTCAACGTTCACGGTCTGGTCGGCCTGGATCTTTTTCAGATGCAGCCGAAGAATCGCCTCGCGTCCCTTTTTATCCGGGCGGTCCACCAGTATCTGGCGGTCGAAGCGGCCCGGCCTGAGAAGCGCCGGATCGAGAATTTCCGGCCGGTTGGTGGCGGCGATCAATATGACGCCGATATTCGGGTCGAAGCCGTCCATTTCGACCAACAGTTGGTTGAGAGTCTGCTCCCGTTCGTCGTGACCGCCGACGGCGCTGCCGAACCCCCTGGCCTTGCCGAGGGCGTCCAATTCATCGATAAAAATGATGCACGGGGCCTTTTGTTTGGCCTGCTCGAAAAGATCCCGCACGCGCGCCGCACCGAGCCCGACAAACATCTCCACAAAGTCCGAACCACTCATGCTGAAAAACGGGACGCCGCTTTCTCCGGCCACGGCCTTGGCCAGCAGGGTTTTACCGGTCCCCGGCGGGCCCACCAGCAAAATACCGCGGGGGATATTG
>CAZRLQ010000232.1:0-4149 GCA_964600725.1 uncultured Desulfobacterales bacterium | reverse complement strand
CCCCTGCTATTTTGCGCTAATATGCATCACGGCTCCGGGTGATGCCTGTTTATGGAGGTTATTTCATCCCCGTTCCCTCAGGAGGCTGTCCGGGCATTTTTCTCAATACTCATCTCTCGCCATTCATTACCCTTCTGCACACAGCAAAATTTATGCCATTATCTATTGATATAGCATCATAGTTTTTCGAAAACTCAAGTATATGTGAATCACATCAATTATATCTTCCATGTCTTATAATTTCGCCTTCTATCAGATAGATTACCTCTTCCGCAATATTGGTTGAAAGGTCGGCCAGCCGTTCAAGATGACGGGATATCAAAAGCAAGTTGATCAAATATCCAAGATAATCCGGATGCTTGCTCATTGCTTCCTTTATCTGGTCATACGCTTCGTCTCTTAAATTATCTACTTCATTATCCAGCCTGCAAACATCAAGTGCGATATCTATATCAAGATTGACAAGGGCATCGATGCTTTTTTTTAACATAAATTCAGCTTTTTCAGCCATCAAGGAATAATCGAAAAAAAAATCATCTCTGTCTTGTTTTGCAATAACTTGTATTCTTTCCGCAATATTTACCGCTTGATCTCCGATTCTCTCCAGCTCGTTGTTGATTTTGATCACAGCTATAAGAAATCGAAGGTCCACGGCAACCGGCTGATACAGGGTAAGAATTTTTAAACATTCTTCCTCGACTTCAACTTCCATTTCGTCGATTTCATGATCGGTTTCGATAATTTTCTTTGCAAGATCCGGATCTCTTGATTCAATGACTTTTGTGGCCATATTGATGCGTTCTTCAACCATTGCACCAAGGGAGAGAATCATTTTTTTTATTTTTTCAAGTTCTTTATGGAAAAATCTGGTCATATGAGGTTCCTTTTTGTTTATCCAAAGCGGCCTGTAATATAATCTTCGGTCTGTTTAAGTTCAGGCCGTGTAAACAGCATGTCCGTTTCATTCACCTCAACAAGTCTCCCCATGTAAAAAAAAGCGGTTATATTTGAAACCCGCGAAGCCTGCTGCATGTTATGTGTAACTATGATAATCGTGTATGACTCTTTCAACTGGTGAATCAGCTCTTCTATCTTCTGAGTGGCAATGGGATCGAGTGCCGATGCCGGTTCATCCATCAATAAGACTTCGGGTTCAACTGCCAGTGCTCTTGCTATGCAGAGGCGCTGCTGCTGTCCACCCGACAGCCCGAGAGCTGATTCATGGAGTCTATCTTTTACCTCATCCCATAAAGCAGCCCGTTTGAGACTTGTCTCTACAGAGTCTGCAATAAGAACCTTATTTTTAATACCCTTTACACGCAAGCCGTAGGCTACATTTTCGAATACAGTTTTGGGGAAAGGGTTCGGTTTTTGAAATACCATTCCTATTCTGCTCCGAAGCATTACTACATCCAAACCCGGTGCATAGATATCCTCTCCGTCAAGAACTATACTTCCTTCTATCCGGCTTATGGGTATAAGATCGTTCATGCGGTTCAAACATCTTAAAAATGTACTCTTTCCGCAGCCGGATGGTCCGATCAGGGCCGTTACTTGGTTGGTGTAAATGTCAAGAGAAACATCATCTAAGGCTTTAAAACCGCCATAATAGAAATTTAACTGTTTTGTTGACATTTTTAATAGATGTTTTTCCATTAAAAGATAATCCTAAGATTAAAATAATTCATTGCGGTCTCTCACCACGTATGCTTGTTGCAGATCCCAGGTATGCAGGGCTTTACGGCCTGCGCCTTGCAGTCTCAGGCGCTAAGGCCAGGGTGATTAGAACTGTGGGCTAATATCTTTGCTTCCTGAGATGGTAACGATATATAATTGCGATAAGATTCATTCCAAAGACAAGCGTTATCAGGACAAGAGCGGTGCCGTATTGAATATGGCGTGTCGCTTCGATCTCGGTTCCAGCGGTGGCAAGCACATATATATGGTAGGGAAGTGCCATGATTTCGTCAAAGGGCGAAGATGGAAGCCGAGGCGTAAAAAAAACCGCTGCAGTGAACATGATAGGAGCGGTTTCGCCGGCAGCCCGGCTGATTCCCAGAATGCAGCCCGTGAGTATTCCCGGGAAAGCAGCAGGTACGACCACGCGGTATATGGTCTGCCATTTTGTCGCTCCAAGTCCCAAAGATGCTTCCCTGTAAGTATCGGGAACTGATTTTAAGGCTTCTTCTGTGGCTCCTATTATTACAGGCAGTGACATTGCCCCCAAGGTTAATATACCGGAAATTATACTTACCCCTAAGTTCAACTGAACAACAAAAAAAGCAAGTCCAAAAAGGCCAAAAACAACAGAGGGAATGCCGGCAAGATTATTTATTCCCAATCGAATAATTCTGAGTATGCGGCCGGGCTTTGCATACTCATTAATATAGATAGCTGACGCTACTCCGATGGGAAAAGCCACCAGTATGGCTCCTATGCTGAGATAGAAAGTGCCTACAATGCATGGGAATATTCCCCCGCGGGTCATCATATCTGTTGGAGGCTGGGTTAGAAAAGACCAGTTTATGGCTTTCCAGCCGTTTACAACCATGAAGGATATAATGATAAGCAGTGCAACTCCGTTTATAATGGCTGCAACACGAAAAAAAGCAAAAAAAATTTTCTGGGTCAGGCTTCGATGAGTTTTAAAAATCATCTTTTCTTTGGACTCTTTTTTTATTCCCATAGATGATCTTACATAAGAAAAATCATTTATTGATTCAAGACTTTTATTTCCCATGATTTTTTCCAAAAATTTAATCGGCTTGAAAAAGGCCGAGCTTAAAGGCTGGCTTCTCCAACCTGCCTGTATTTATTTGCAATATGATCAGCAATTATATTGAAAATAAGAGTAAAGATAAATAATACGATTCCAGTGGCAAATAGAGCGTAATAGTGATCGCTATGGAAGGGGGCCTCCCCCATCTCAGCAGCGATGCTTGCAGGCATAGGTCTTACCGGGTCAAATATTGATGAAGGTATCAAGGCTGAACCACCCGCGACCATCAAGACTACCATGGTTTCTCCGATGGCTCTGGACATTCCCAGAATAACGGCTGTACTGATACCGGATATTGAAGCAGGAAGAATCACCTTGACAATTGTTTCAAAATGGGTTGCCCCTAAAGCTAAGGATGCCTCTTTTAAAGTCTTTGGCACACTGTAAATGGCATCTTCCGAGATACTGCAGATTGTGGGAATCGACATAAAAGCAAGCATAAGCGCTGCATTGAAAAGATTCAAACCGGTTGGAATATCGAAAACATTTTGCAAAAAGGGCGCGACAACGACCATCCCAAAGAAACCGATAACAACCGAAGGAAGCGCTGCAAGAAGTTCCACAACCGGTTTGAAAAATTCTCGATATCTATAAGCGGCTATTTCCGCCAGGCAGACCGCCGTCATTACTCCCAGAGGGATCGATATTGCAGCGGAAAGAGCGGTAACCGCCAGTGAGCCGACAATAAGCGACAAGATTCCGAAATCAGGCGGTTCTGAGGTAGGATACCAGTATTTTCCAAATAGAAAATCTTTAATGAAAACCTTTCCAAATATCGGAAAACCTTCTATAAAAAGAAATATAGTAATCAAAAGTAAAATTAAGATTGATGCTGACGCAATGCAAAAGAAGGTATAACGCATCAATTTTTCATTTTTCTGCCGTCTGTTTGTCATAAAAAGTCACTCCAGCCAAAGCCTTTTTCGCAGTCTGCGACTATGGCGAATAAGCGGAAAATGAGGTTTTGGAGATGAGGTCGAAACAACTCAATCGGGGTTGGTCATATTTTAGACCGTTTTTTTATTACACCTGCTGATGGCCAAAGTTAAAACCAAAGCGACTAAATCCTTAATTCCCCTTTTTCAAAGGGGGAAGGTAACTTTTCAAAAAGTTGTGGGAAAATTTAATCATTGGTCACTGGTTTTGGACGTTCGATGTTCAGAAATGTCCTTTGAGCCTCTTGCAGAAACATCCATCTGAATCAGGAATAATTGCTGCATTTGCCTTCTTCGCTATTATTCAGAGCTCTTCCGGCAATTATTTCTTAATTCCCACCAGGTTTTGACGTTTTTAGAGCATACTTGTCCCTTAACCCTGTTTCAGGGTATGTTTATTGCAGGTTATGTATATAACAAGAACTTATGTAACCT
>CAZRLQ010000231.1:0-4168 GCA_964600725.1 uncultured Desulfobacterales bacterium | reverse complement strand
GTTTTCATCACCCCATTTATTACTTTTTACATATAGTCAAACAACTTAGGTTTTTTATGGCATGGTAATTGCTTAAAAGCTATAACGAGCTGTTTTATTAACATATTACGTTAAGCTGAACAAGCTGGCTTAACCATGATACATTCATCATATTACACAAAATGAAACTTAACCGCTATGATCAATGAAGCATCATGTCTATGAACTGAAAACTTTGATGGTTGAGAAATTCCAGATTGTCAAAATTTAAGCATAATCTATGCCGGGTAAAACCTAAGTTGCAGTACTATAACTTTATCCCTTATTGTGAAGAAACCATTAAGGGTTTAACAAACCCAATATGCTGTGATACCTTTACTTTTTTTCAGAAAATCCTTTTAGATATTTAAAAAATTCCGAATCTGTTGAAAGAATAAGAAAATCATCTTTATTTAAGACCTCGCTGTAAATGTCAAGCGTTTTAGTGAATGAATAGAACTCAGGATCAACTCCATATGCCTTAGCATATATTTTTGTTGCTTCCGCTTCAGCTTTTCCTTTGAGTTCCTGCGAAATCTTGTAAGCTTCCGATGTTATTCTTTTCAATTCACGTTCTTTATCACCGATGATCTTTTGGGCTTCACCTCTTCCCTCTGAACGGTATTTTTCTGCAATCTGTTTTCGTTCTGCAATCATCCGCCCGTATACCGACTTTCTCACCTGTTCAACATAATTAAGTCGTTTGATCTTGACATCAACCAGTTTTATGCCGAATTTGTCAAGCTTTGGCTGAGCCTGCGCCAGGATCATCTGTGTTATCTTCTCTCTTCCGGTTGTTATAGAATATGCTGATTTCATATCCTTTTTTTCTTCATCCAGGTCGGCCTCATAAGTGTCTAATTCACGGTTGGATTTACGAACTGTTTCGATTAGGCGATATGAAGTAACAAGATTTCTTACCGCCGGGTCTATGATATCATCCAGGCGTCCCAATGCACTGGTCCTGTTGTTAATTGTTTGAAAAAACTTTACAGGATCAACTATCTTCCATCTCGCAAAAGCATCAACCCAGATATAAGTTTTATCCAAAGTAGGTATCTGGCCCGGATCACCATCCCATTCCTGAAGATTCTTAGGAAAATAATTGGCATTTTGAATAAAAGGGATCTTGAAATAAAGTCCTGCATCTTTTTTCGGTATGCCTACAACTCTTCCGAACTGAGTTACTATTACCTGCTCTGTTTCATCTATCACATAAGCTGAAGCAAAGATAAGCACAACCACCGCAACTATCAATATTAATAAAATACCTTTAAATTTCATTTTTTTGCCCCGTTCAGTTTTTCTAAGTTAAGTATAGGGAGTATATTTTTCTGGTCTGCATCGACAATATACTTTTGACCTAATTTTGGGAATGTATTTTTAAACATTTCAAGATAAATACGCCGCTTGGTAACATCCTTTGCCTTGGCATATTCCTTGTAAAAAGTCATAAACCTGGAGGCATCTCCCTTGGCTCTATTTATCCTGTCCAGAGCATATCCTTCTGCGTATTTGATTGTCCTTTCCGCCTCCCCCTTGGCCCTGGGAATAGCTTTATTGTATTCTTCCTTGGCCTGGTAAACCAATTTTTCCTTTTCCTGTGTGGCCTGGTTAACTTCATTGAACGAGGGCTGTACCGGTGCGGGCACATTGGTTTTTTTCATCTCTATGGTCACTACATGGATACCTGTTTCAGCATTGTCCAGCTCTTGTTGAAGAACAATTTTAGCTTCATCCGCTATTTCTTCCCGTTTACTGATGACTTCATTTATGCTTCTATCGCCCACAACAAGACGCATGGCCGCTTCCGACATATCTTCAAGCAATTTATTAATATTATAAACTTTGAACAGATAATTGTATGGATCTTTGATACGATATTGGACGATCCAGGGTACAAGAGCAACATTCAGATCTCCGGTGAGCATCAGAGCCACATTATTCTCATTTTCGGTTGAATAACCGGCTCTTCTGGTAATTCCCAAGCTTCGGAGGCCAAATTCCTGTTTGTAGATACGCCTTACCTTAACTTTCGTTACTTTTTCAATGCCTGCAGGCAATTTGAAATTAAGGCCGGGCTGACTGGTACGAATATATTTGCCAAATCGCTGTATAACGCCGACTTCATCCACTCCAACTGTAAAAAAGGTAGAAGAGCCGAAAAATATTGCAATGATAATAAGAATCAAAAGGGGACCGCCCAGAGATCCCGGCAATTTTATCTTTCTGATTTTTTTTACAAATTCATCCATCTGTGGTGCCCCTTTGCCTCCTCCCATCTCTTCTTGCCTTTGTTTAAGTTTTTCCCAATCCCAGCTCATATTTCTTTCCCTGTAATTTTAAAATAAATTTTCTTGTCCTCTTGTATAGATTAACATATGTTGTATTTTACAAAACCTCACAAGTCAAGCAAAAAGCAATTGCCTTATTGAGGATTATAATTTAAACTCGGCCTGTCTGCGTACTGGCATGCACAGGCAAGCGCAGAAATTGCGGGAAATAGCCATTTTTTAGGACAGCCTCCAGGAAAAAGGCAGCCCGGTTATGCTTCTTAAGCATGCGAAGCGGCTTATGACACATTTTGCCGTATCAAAACATTCAAATAACATATGAAACATCTTACAACAGATACGTTTTTTAATGGTTGTCTTAAGGTGAATCAGAATCGTTTCGGTTACCGTTTTTCAATTGATGCTGTCCTGTTAGCCTACCATGTTAAACCAAAGCCGGACGATAAAATTCTTGATCTTGGAACCGGCTGCGGCATTATTGCGCTTATTCTTGCATATCGAAACCCTGCAATTAAAATTTATGGAATAGAGCTGCAGAAAGAACTGGCTCAAATTGCAGCGTTAAATGTAAGAGAAAATTGTATGACCGGCCAAATTTCCATACTATGCGATGATTTGAGAAGATTTAAACTCGATATGATTTCAGGTCCTGTTGATCTGGTAACAAGTAACCCCCCGTATCGAAAGGCCATATCCGGAAGAATTAATCCGAATCAGCAGCGGGCGATAGCGAGACATGAGATTAAGGCCACACTTTTTGACATATTGGAATCGGCAAAGCGCTTATTGCGTAAATCAGGAAGGTTTATTACCATTTACCCATCAGAACGTACCACTGATCTGCTTACACAGATGAGACATGCGGGTATTGAACCTAAATACTTACGCATAATTCATTCCGGATTTCAAACCGAAGCAAAACTCATTTTAGTGGAAGGAATAAAGGGTGGACATCCTGGAATGAAGATAGATTCCCCTTTAATAATTTACAATAAAGACGGTTCTTATACAGATGCTGCGGAAAAAATATTTTTACCGTAAACCAGGTTTTTACCTGCACCTTAAAGACCTTCAGCAAAGGTTCTCTGTTCATGTATTGTCTCCCCCACCTGTCAACACTACCCCGCAGATAGAGCTGTCCATTACCTATAAGTGCTATGTTCCTAAATGGCAAATAAACTCTGGAAGGACATTTTTGAACATTGAACGTTCAACATCGAACATTGAATAAGGTATTTTGACAATTTATAAACCGGCAGAGCGAAGCGATTTCATCATTCGACGTTCGATGTTTAATGTTGGGCGTTCAAAAAATCTTAACTCTGTCGATGACGTTTACCTGACCGCAACCTGTGACCAATGATTGAATTTTCCAGAACCTGTTGAAAAGTCACCCCATACTTAGGCAGTTATTTATTCTTGTAGATTTTTAATAAGGTGCTCCGCACGCTCCAGGCACTGAGGCCGGTGATTAAACATTTCTGGGGATAGGAAAAATATTGCCGGTACAAAACTCTTTGTAACATTGGCGAAGTGGATCACCCGCATATGCGAGGGTTGTTCAAGATTAGAAATATCATACACAAACTAACCAAGATAAATAGCCCGTTATTGCGCATAAAAAAGACTCACGTTTGCCATCGCTGGGCTGAAGTTTCCAGTGCAGGAAAAAAACTCCGCCCATAATGGTGCTTGCAAGCTTTATGAATAGTATAAAAGCTTGATAGATTTTTTCTATCTATATACCTTAGATGGCTTGTCAAGTGCTCGTATTGTTTTTCCTGTGGGATTTCCATTATACACCTATATATAGTTTGTCACATTTAAACTGATGTGCAAAGATAAAAGGCTTTATG
>CAZRLQ010000230.1:0-4218 GCA_964600725.1 uncultured Desulfobacterales bacterium | reverse complement strand
AGCGGGGACTTTTCAACACTGAGGATTCCGGTGGATTGGTCAACCCTTAATTCGCGTTAATTATCTGAAAATCTATAGAACCTTGTTTGATCGCTATTTCTATTATCGCCTTTCCAATAAAGATACTTAAAAATGATATATGCCGGTCACAACACAAAATAACCCGTTTAAATGGCAAAACCACTGAACCCTGCCCTTGCCCAGGAGACAAAGGTTTCTATGCTGAACTCAAATTCATCAAATTCAAATGTATCCCAATAAAAAACAAGCCACTTAATTTTCCAGTTTTAAATTGATTCGATGATCAAGTTTTTTATAAGTTTCTGAATTTATTAGAATACAAAAAGCCCTTTCAAACATATCAGACTAATAAAATCAATAGGTTATACAAAAATGATCTTTAAATAGCTCAAAAAACTTGAACATTAAGAATTGACCTTTAAATTTCAACTATACCAGCCTGAAGTCTGTCGGAGGCATAATTAATATGAATATTAAATCTGCCGATAAATTCAAAAACGCAGAAAAAATTAATAAAAAAGCATTCAAGGATCTGATTCTAAAAGGAAAAGAATCTGGATTCTTAACTTACAATGAAATTAATCAGATACTCCCCGAAGATATGTTTTCCCTGGATCAGATCGATGAAACCTTTATGATTTTTAACGATCTCGATATTGAGATTATAGATGAAAAAAAACATAAGCCTGCTGATGATAAAAGAAAAAACTCCAAAGAAAAAGTCAGCGAAGAATTTATAAAAAACAGCGTTGATACATCCTCTGATTTTGGTTCTGTAACTGATCCCGTCAAAATGTACCTGCGCGAAATGGGCCTTGTAACTCTTTTAAGCAGAGAAGGAGAAATTGAGATAGCAAAAAAGATAGAAGCTGGCGAGCAAGAAGTTTTAAAGGCTCTTATTGAAACAACAATAGGTGTGGAAAGCATTATAAAATTAGGCGAACTTATTGAAAATGAAACTCTTCGGCCAAAGCATGTATTAAGAGATATTGACGAGGGAGATTCCGCTGTTGATGAATCGCTTAAGATTGAGAATTTTTTACGAACCATAAAATCAATTAAGGAATTAGATTCAGAAAATAGAAAATACAGGAAACAACTTTTTTCATCTGAACTGAGTCCTGATGAAGAGCGCAGGGTCAAAAGGGCTATAACCCGTAGAAACAACAAAATTTTTTACCTTCTTAAAGAATGGCGGCTTGAAAGCAAGGTGATAGATAAGATAGAAAAAATCATCAGAACACAAATTGACTGGTTCGACTCGATGAACAAAATACTTTTAGCCGTTGCTGAAAGTCTTTCTGTATCTGTTAAAGATCTTTGCAGTCAACTTGAATCGGAAAACCGGTTTTTGTCATGGGCCAGCACTTGCTGTAACACGACCGATGAAGAATTTGCTTTAATTTATCCAAAGGTTAAAGAGGTCTATGAGCAGGTAAATAAAAAAGAATATGATATTAAGTCAAGCAGCCGCTCGTTAAAAAGGTGCATTTCACGCGCTGAAACCGGCCGCTTTAATGCCAAAACCGCTAAAAGTGACTTGATCAGGGCGAATTTAAGACTGGTTGTCAGCATAGCAAAGAAATATACCAACAGAGGACTTCAGTTTCTGGATTTAATTCAAGAAGGAAACATCGGTTTGATGAAAGCCGTTGACAAGTTTGAATACAGACGCGGCTACAAATTCAGCACATATGCTACATGGTGGATACGACAAGCCATAACCAGAGCAATTGCCGATCAGGCAAGAACAATTCGAATTCCGGTCCACATGATCGAAACTATCAACAAACTTATACGTACATCCAGATACCTGGTACAAGAACTGGGGCGCGAGCCGACACCTGAAGAAATAGCAGAAAAAATGGAGATTCACCTGGATAAGGTACGCAAGGTTTTAAAAATAGCACGAGAACCTATTTCTCTGGAAACTCCCATTGGTGAAGAAGAAGACAGCCATCTTGGCGATTTTATCGAAGACAAGAAGTTCATGCTCCCTTCAGATGCAGCTGTAAGCCTTAATCTTGCCGAACAAACGAGAAAAGTATTGGCAACATTAACTCCGCGTGAAGAAAAGGTGCTGCGCATGCGCTTTGGAATTGGTGAAAAGGCTGATCATACACTTGAAGAAGTCGGAAAAGATTTTGCCGTTACCCGTGAACGAATCAGGCAAATAGAAGCCAAAGCCTTACGAAAGCTAAGACATCCAACGAGAAGCAAAAAGCTGAAAAGCTTTCTCGAAATCTAATACTTGACAAAATAATTTTTAAAATGTATAATTTTTTTGATTAAATTAAGAGCCTCTTGCAGAAAAGGTGTAACCTGCTGATTTTATTAAGCCAGTCTATTTTTTAATACCGATGATTTCAACCTATTAGCTTATTTCTGCAAGCCCTTCTTAATTTAAGCATTTATTAATTTGGGGCCCATAGCTCAGCTGGCAGAGCCACCGGCTCATAACCGGTAGGTCCTTGGTTCGATTCCAAGTGGGCCCATACATTGGCCAAACCGATGGTCAATCAAAGATACTTAAACCTCTGAATTGAGCGATTTTTGACCCGATCTGCACTGACATTTCCTGCGCTTCAACGGTTCGCAAAAATCTTAGGCATATCCAGAAGAATATACGGCCACCGCTGATTTTATTGTCCCATCTGAGTAATGGGATAATAAAAACTATGTATCTTGAAAAATAAAATGCTTTCCTGACGCCAAAATCGGGCAAAAGAAGTATTCAGACCGGCTCTTAGTCAAATAGATGCAAAAAAAATCCGGCGTGGTTAAAATAACCGCGCCTTTTTTAGTATCTCAAGCTTATTGAGTGTTCATCCATAAATGAGTCCGTTGATTTATGGATTGGCATTATTTAAAACCCACATTTCGCACTTTGCGCTCTAACTATTTGAATTTATTAAACCCTAATATTCAGATATATAAAAGAGCATCAAAAAACTTGCTTAATTTTCAAAGCGCTACAGAGACAAGCGAAATGTAGGTTAAAAAGATCTGTTTTGCTTAGATAGTATGATTGCAACGGTAGCTGATATTATAAAGGTAATGGAAAGCTTTGCTCCTTCTTATCTTACTGAAAAATGGGATAACTCAGGGCTGCAGGTTGGAAAAACTGACTGGCCTGTGCGAAGCATTCAAGTTGCCTTGGACTCATCTACCGATGTTTTAGCAGCGGCCTGTGAAAAAAATATTGACCTTTTAATCACACACCATCCTCTAATTTTTAAACCTTTAAGTTCCGTTGATTTAGATTCTCATGCAGGCAATATACTTTTTATGGCATTGAAACATAAGATTTCAATCTTTACAGCTCATACCAATTTAGATAATGCTGCAGGCGGTTTAAATGATATTTTTGCTTCAAAAATAGGTCTTAGAAATGTAAGTGTCTTAGTAAACTCCAAAGATCCAAAAATCTATAAGATAGTGGTGTATGCACCCGTTGAATTTGAAAATAAAATTTTAAATACAATTTTCGAAACCAAAGCCGGAAAAATTGGTGAATATACGTGCTGCTCATTCAGAAACAAGGGTAAAGGAACCTTTAAGCCAAGTGCAGCTGCAAAGCCATTCATTGGAAAGGCAAATGAAATATCCGAGTCTGATGAGTTCAGAATAGAAATGACTGTAGAAAAGAATTCCATTGAAAGTGTTATAAATCATATAAGAAAAAATCATCCTTATGAAACAATGGCTTATGATGTTTACCCTGTAATGGCAACTGAAGCTAAACATGGTATAGGCCGGATCGGAGATCTGGATAAAAAAAGTGATCTCGCTTCTTTTGCAATGGATATTAAGAAAAAACTTAAATTAAGTTTTGTAAAATTTGCAGGAAAACCCAATCTCCCAATAAATAAAGCAGTTGTATGTACTGGAAGCGGTTCAGGACAGATTGAAAATTTCTTTTCATCTGGAGCTGATGTTTTCATAAGCGGAGATTTAAAATATCATGATGCGAGGGCTGTGGAAGAAGCGGGCGTGGGTCTGATTGATGTTGGACACTTTGCATCGGAACATTTGATTGTTGAAGTACTTGCAGAAACGCTGCAAAATCATTTCATTGAAATAGGTGTTGATGTAAATGTAGAAGCCTGTAAGATTGAAAAAGATCCGTTTATCAATTTATAACCTAAATTCTGCAAGCGCTGCTTTTGCCTAAGACCTGCCTGCGGCAGGCAGGTG
>CAZRLQ010000229.1:0-4221 GCA_964600725.1 uncultured Desulfobacterales bacterium | reverse complement strand
ATAATTATTGAGATGCAGCAACCTTAGTTTACTATGAGGGAGTTAATTGAGAGATATGAAATATGAACTTAGCGCCCTTTGGGCGGACTTTCCATAACCTATTGATTTAATACTCAACAAAATGGAGATTTCTATACTATCAAGATAAAAAGCTATGAACGTCCGACATCGAATTTTAAGGTATTCTGTCAATTTATAAATCGGCAGAGCGAAGCGATTTCATTATTCAATGTTCGACGTTGAACGTTCGATGTTGGACGTTCAAAAAAATCCACCTATACCCTATGGTACCGAATTCATTAGGCATAAAATGGAAAATCCTATACGGTTAATTATTCCGGAAAGCGCTTAGGACTAAAGCAGAGTTATTCGGTCAGAGTTAAGAAAATTATTTAATTTCAAACCTCGTGGCTCCTAACAAATTTTTCAGGATAAAATTAGACGAATCGCAAAACAGTCCAAATAACACAAAAACCAGTTAAAACCATAATAGAATTATTCTATTGCAAAGTGATTAACAAGCTATCAGCCCTTAGCTTTTAGCTGTTAGATATTAACTGCTGAAAGCTAATACCTGATGGTATAATAAATTCAATTAGTATATGGGGCGGCTTACTTAATAAAATAGAATCTCCACAATAATCTGCTATGATCCGTCTTATTTTGATCTATAAGTTATTCTGCCACGAGTCAAATCATAAGGAGATAGTTCCACTGTAACTTTATCTCCCGGCAAAATCTTAATAAAATGCATCCGCATTTTCCCGGAAATATGCGCCAGTATTTCATGCTTATTTTCAAGTTCAACTTTAAACATTGCATTAGGCAAGGTTTCAATCACCGTGCCTTCTACTTTTATTGGTTCTTCCTTTGGCATCATCCACCCCCATCTATAAGCTCAAGTAAAGATTACTTTGAATGCGCAAATCAGCGGCTTTATCAATCAGTTAGAATTTTCTTTAATGGCAGGCAGATCTTTTTATAGATATGCCAAATGAAACTTTTACCGTATTTTATCTCCGCCTCCCTTTTATTGCGCCTTTTTTTAAAAACCCTTCGTAATGGCGTGAAAGCATGTGTGATTCAATTTGCATTATAGTATCTAAAGCAACCCCGACCACGATAAGTAGAGCCGTACCTCCAAAATAAAATGGTGCATTAAATTTTGTAATTAAAATTGATGGAAGCACGCAGACCGCTGAAACATATATTGCTCCACCCAGGGTGATACGGGTTAAAACCTTATCAATAAAATCTGCTGTTCGTTTCCCCGGACGGATGCCCGGTATATATCCTCCATATTTTTTCATGTTGTCAGCAACATCAGAAGGATTATATGTAACAGCAGTATAAAAATAGCAGAAAAAGAATATAAATCCCACATATAAAAATTCATAAACAAAATTTCCAGGAGTCATCTTAGAAGCAACGGCCTGCATCCAATTAATTTTAATGAAACTCGCTATCGTCGCAGGAAACATA
Organism: uncultured Desulfobacterales bacterium; assembly: GCA_964600725.1. Lineage (GTDB taxonomy): Bacteria > Desulfobacterota > Desulfobacteria > Desulfobacterales > CAZRLQ01 > CAZRLQ01. The sequence continues at coordinate 2,739 of CAZRLQ010000229.1, read as the reverse complement.
ATAATAGAAGATGCAAAGATTGGAGGTATAACTCCTGAAGTGTTAATCTTTAAAGGTAAATGAGTGCTTTGCCCTCCATACATCTTTCGGCCGACAATCCTCTTGGCATATTGAACTGGAATTCGACGTTGTCCCTGTTCTACAAAAATAATAAAACCAACGACTACAACCATGAGTACTATTAAAATTAAAATGGCAAACATACCAATTTCACCCGTTGAAATAAGTTGAAAGGAATTTCTTACTGCAGCGGGCATTCTCGCAACTATTCCTGCAAAAATAATCAGAGAAATACCATTTCCAATTCCCTGCTCGGTAATCCTCTCACCAAGCCACATAATAAATGCCGTTCCGGATGTAAGGGTTATTACCGTCATAATTCTAAACCCCCAGCCAGGAAGCAGGACAACCTGCGCACCGTCTGGTGAGCTCATGCTTTCCAAGCCGATACTGATACCAAAACCCTGAATAATACTTAAAATTACAGTGCCATATCTTGTATATTGTGTAATTTTTTTGCGCCCCTGTTCTCCTTCTTTTGACAGGCGTTCAAGATGAGGTATGACAACAGTTAAAAGCTGTAGAATAATAGAAGCGCTAATATAAGGCATTATTCCTAAAGCAAATACAGACAGCCTTTCCAGCGCTCCACCTGAAAACATATCAAAAAGACCCAGCAAAGTACCCTTCGTCCGAGCAAAAAATGCTGCCAGCGCAACACTGTCTATACCAGGGGTTGGAATATGAACGCCAATACGGTAGACTAATAAAAATATCAGTGTAAAGAAAACCTTTTTTTTAAGCTCAGGAATCTTGAATATATTCTGGAATCCATTGGCTACCATTTATGAAACCTCGATGCTGCATCCGGCAGTTTTTATTTTTTCCAGTGCACCGCTACTGATCTTATCCACCTTGATTGAAAGCGGATATTTTATTTCACCATTGCCCAGCAGTTTTATTCCATCTTTATTTCCTTTAATAAGGCCGGCATTTATCAATGCCGCCTTATCAACCATTTTGCCACTTTCAAATTTTGACAGATCACGTATATTTATTATTTCATAATTTTTACTAAATATATTTCTAAAACCTCGCTTGGGCAAACGTCTTTGGATTGGCATCTGTCCGCCTTCAAAGCCAGGCCTTACACCACCGCCTGAACGAGAATTCTGTCCTTTTGTCCCCCGTCCTGCTGTTTTCCCGTGACCTGAAGCAACACCGCGACCTAAGCGTTTTTTGGGTTTTCTTGATCCTTTTGATGGTGATAATTCATTAAGCTTCATTTATTTTCCTCAACCTTTACCATATGTGGAACTTTGTTGACCATCCCTCTTATTGAAGGAGTATCTTCAAGCTCAACTATTTTATTCAGCTTGGTGAGTCCCATGCCATTCAATATTTTACGATGTTTCTCCGGCGTACCAATCATACTTTTAACAAGTGTTATTTTTAATTTTCCAGGCATCTATCAATTTCCTTGTTATAGATGAGTCTGTTGATTTATAAGAATTTTCGTTCGAGATCAAGGCATGCGAAAAAAAATAACCGTAGGTATATATTTGTATAACCTGTCTGTGCCCGCCTGTGCGTGTCCACAAGCAGATAGATACACCGTACAGGCAGACACAGAGATCGGGCAAAAAGACCATAAATCAACAGACTCATAGATCTTCTACACTTATTCCGCGTCTTGCGGCAACCTGTTCTTTACTTTGTATCTGCTTAAGCCCTGTAATTGTTGCTTTTACTACATTATGAGGATTGTTTGATCCCAGGCATTTGGTGAGAATATTCTGGACACCGGCCGCTTCGAGTACTGCTCTTACAGCACCGCCGGCAATAACTCCCGTTCCTTTTGACGCCGGTTTTAACAAAACACGACCTGCGCTGAATCTGCCAATAATTTCATATGGAATCGTACCTTCTACCAATGGTACATTAACCATGTTTTTTTTTGCTTTATCAACACCCTTTCTTATTGCTTCAGGAACTTCACCAGCCTTTCCTAATCCAAAACCTACATTACCTTCACCATCACCGACCACAACGATTGCACTAAAACTGAACCTACGTCCGCCCTTAACTACTTTGGACACACGGCTAATATTTACTACCTTGTCAATTAACTGTTCGTTCACTATATTTTTTTTAAACAAGGTTATAATCCTCCTTATTTTAAAAATCTAAACCAGCTTCCCGAGCGCCGTCAGAAACAGCTTTAACTCTTCCATGATACAAAAAACCATTGCGGTCAAATACAACACTTTTTAGTCCTTTTTCAATAGCTCTTTCAGCTATGAGTTTTCCAACAAAATTTGCCCTGGCAATATTGTTTTCAAACTTAATTCCCTCATCTTCTGTTTTTTCCATACTTGAAGCGGCGATAATTGTATTTCCAATACTATCATCAATTACCTGAGCATAAATATGTTTTTTACTTCTAAAAACACAAAGCCTTGGTTTATTAGAAGTTCCAAAGATCTTCTTCCTGATTCTGGCCTTTCTCTTAAAGCGGGCCTGTTTTCGTATATTTAACGATCCCATCTTAATTAATATCCTCTTAAGTCTATAACCTAAATCCTGCAAGCGCCGGGTTTGCCAAAGATGCAAGGCGGCAGGGGCGCAGACGCACTGCGATACTTCAAGTCCCTGCCGGCACCGCAGATTCGGTAAAACCGGCACTCCAGGAGGGTAAACTATTTTCAAAAACCGCAGCCTTTATGGCCGCATCAAACC